>DAIPLM010000254.1:0-1527 GCA_036769205.1 Sphingomicrobium sp. | reverse complement strand
TGGCGCCGCCGAAATTGCCGGTGAACGCTTCGCGCATCGCTTCCTGGTTCTTGCTGAACGCGTCCATCGCCGCGTCGAGATAATGCGGCACCGTCGATTCCATCGAGCCGCCGTAAAGCCCGATCAACTGGCGCAGGAAATTGACCGGCAGCATGGTGCCGCCGCGCGCTTCCTCGTCGACGATGATCTGGGTCAGCACCTGGTGGGTGATGTCGTCGCCGGTCTTGGCGTCGACCACCTCGAAATCGCGGCCCTCGCGGATCATGGCGGCCAGCTTGTCGAGCGTGATGTAGGCCGAGCTTTCGGTGTCGTAGAGACGCCGGTTGGCATATTTCTTGATCGTCACCTTGGCGCCGGTCTTGGCCATGCTTAGGCTCCTGGCTGTGGTCGATGCTGTAACACCGCCCGATAGTGCACCGCAACAAAGCCGGGCGCCACGGCCATTGCCGCTGTTTCTCGAATTGGTACGACAAGTGTCGCGCGACGATCCGGCGCTGGCGCGGCGGGCGCTGACCGGGCTTGACGCCTATGCCCAGGCGCCGCGGCCGCCGGCCCGCGTCGAACGGACGGCCGTTGCGCGAGTCGGTGGGGCGGCGCTGCGCGAATATGGCGGCGGCGGCGCGCCGGCCGTCCTCATTCCGTCTTTGATCAACCCGCCCGACATCCTCGACCTCGATGACGACACGTCGCTCGCCGGCGCGCTGGCGCAGGACGAGCGCCAAGTGCTGCTGCTCGACTGGGGCCCGGCGTCGGCGCGATCCGATCTCGACATCGCCGGCCATGTCGAGAGCCTGCTGCTGCCGCTGCTGGACTCGCTCGGCGAGCCGGCGACGCTCATCGGCTATTGCCTCGGCGGCACCATGGCCCTCGCCGCCGCCAGCCTCGCCCCGACCAGCGCCGTCGTGACCCTCGCCGCACCCTGGCACTTCGGCCGGTATCCGGCGGAGTCGCGTTCCGCCCTCGCCAGATTGTGGGAGCAAAGCCAGCCGCCATCAGAGCGACTGGGCGCCTTGCCGATGGAAGTCTTGCAAGCCGGCTTCTGGGCGCTCGACCCCGAGCGGACCGTCCGCAAGTTCGCCGAGTTCGGCGAGCTCGACCCGGCCAGCGACCAGGCGCGGCGCTTCGTCACGCTCGAGGATTGGGCGAACGAAGGCGAGCCGCTTCCCCTGCCCGCCGCGCGCGAGCTGTTCGAGACGCTTTATCGCGACGACGCCTCGGGCAGCGGCCGCTGGACCGTCGCCGGCCAGTCGGTCGTCGAGCGACCGCCGGTGCCGACCCTGCATCTGGTCGCCGGCGAGGATCGCATCGTTCCCGCCGCCAGCGCCCCGGATGGCGACCAGCAGGTCATCGCGTCGGGCCATGTCGGCATGATCGTCGGCCGCGCACGCCATGAGCTCCGCGCCGCGCTGGGCCAATTCCTCGCCGATTGACCGCCTTGCCGCCGCTTGAGGCCGTCGCTACATCGGCGCCCGAGCACCCGTAGCTCAGCTGGATAGAGCGCTGCCCTCCGAAGGCAGAGGTCACAGG
>DAIPLM010000137.1:0-5232 GCA_036769205.1 Sphingomicrobium sp. | reverse complement strand
GCCTCGGGCATCCAGTCCTTGGGCTCGATGAACTCGTCCGCCGCGACCCGCGCCTCGAACGCCTCGAGCAGCGCCGGATCCTCAACTGATTCGATCGGCTGGACGTTCTTGCTAAGCTCGGTGGTGTACATGCACTATCATGTAGCGATTGTGCCCCACGGCTTCAAATCGCCCAGACCAACCCCATGTCTGCGCCCATGACCCAGCTTTCCGTTCTCGACCTTTCGCCGATCACCGAGGGCTCGACCGCCCGCGACGCGCTCCACAACTCGGGCGATCTTGCCGCTCATGCGGAGCAGCTTGGCTTCAAGCGCTTCTGGATGGCCGAGCATCATTCCATGCCCGGGATCGCCAGCGCCGCGACGACGGTGGCATTAGCCTACGTCGGCACGCGCACCTCAACCATCCGCATCGGGGCCGGCGGAATCATGCTTCCCAATCACGCCCCGCTGGCGATCGCCGAGCAGTTCGGGACACTGGAGTCGCTGTTTCCGGGGCGGATCGATCTCGGTTTGGGGCGCGCCCCTGGCACCGACCAGGCGACAGCCCATGCCCTTCGCCGCAACCTTGCGTCCGACGAGAACCAGTTCCCGCGCGATGTGGTCGAGCTGATGGACTATTTCCGCGGTGACGCCGATCGCAAGGTCCGGGCCATTCCCGGCGAAGGCCTGGACATCCCGGTCTGGATTCTCGGCTCCAGCCTGTTTGGTGCGCAATTGGCGGCGATGCTTGGCCTTCCCTACGCCTTCGCGTCCCATTTCGCGCCGGCCCAGATGATGGACGCGATCCGCGTCTATCGCGAGCGGTTCCAGCCGTCCGGCCAGCTCGATCGCCCCTATGTGATGCTCGGGTTCAATGTCTTCGCGGCGGACACGGATGAACAGGCGCAACTGCTCGCCACCTCGATGCAGCAGGCTTTCGTCAATCTCCGGACCGGCAAAGCGACGCAGCTTCCGCCGCCCGTTGCCGGCTTTGCCGAAATTCTCCCGATGAACGCACGGCTGATGCTTGATCAGGTCTTGTCATGCTCCGCGATTGGCAATCGTGAAACGGTGCGCGAAACCGTGCGTGATTTCATTGCGCGCACCGGCGCGGACGAACTGATGATCACCTCGCAAATTTACGACCCTGAGGCGCGGCTGCGGTCCTATGCATTGCTCGCGGATGCGATGGAGACGGTGTCCGCCTAGCCCCCGCCCGTCATGCGGACCCTTCGACAAGCTCAGGACAGGCTTGACCCGGCCTCTACCTTCTCCTTTGACGAGCAATGAAAGGCAGACCCCGGCTCAAGGCCGGGGTGACGGACAGCAATGCCATACGAAACCATCGGCTTCGACCAGCGCGATCTGGTCGCCCGCATCACCTTGAACCGGCCCGACCGGCTCAACAGCTTCACCCGCGCCATGCACGCCGAGCTGCAGCAGGCGCTCGATGAGGCGAAGGATGCCCGCGTCGTCGTCCTGACCGGCGCCGGCCGCGGCTTCTGCGCGGGGCAAGATTTGAACGACCGCGCCGTCGCCCCTGCCGAGGCGGTCGACCTCGGCGAGACCGTCGAAGCCTGCTGGAACCCGCTCGTCCGCCGCCTCGCTACGATGCCGCAGCCGGTGATCGCCCGCGTCAATGGCGTCG
Organism: Sphingomicrobium sp.; assembly: GCA_036769205.1. Lineage (GTDB taxonomy): Bacteria > Pseudomonadota > Alphaproteobacteria > Sphingomonadales > Sphingomonadaceae > Sphingomicrobium. Next base: position 3,603 of record DAIPLM010000137.1, on the reverse strand, counting down.
CCGCCGGCGCCGGCGCCAGCATCGCTCTGGCCTGCGACATCGTCGTCGCCGCCAAGTCCGCGAAATTCATTCAAAGCTTCTCGGCGCTGGGTCTGATCCCGGACAGCGGCGGCAGCTGGCATCTGCCGCGCCTCGTCGGTTTGGCCCGCGCCCTCGGCCTGGCCCTGACCGGCGAGCCGTTGTCGGCCGACCAGGCCGCCGAATGGGGCTTGATCTGGAAAACGGTCGACGACGAGGCGCTCGACGGCGAGGTCGATGCCATCGCAACAAAGCTCGCCGGCCTGCCGCCCCTCGGCCTCGCCGCCATCAAGTCGCTCATCCGCACCACCGGCTCACGCACGCTCGACGCGGAGCTCGACCTGCAGCGCGACGAGATGCGGCGCCTTGGCTTCACGCAAGACTATCGCGAAGGCGTCGCCGCCTTCCTCGAAAAGCGCACCCCAACCTTCACCGGCCGCTGACCAGCTCGCAAAATTTCTTAAGGTCGATGTTACCGCCCGAGACAATGCAGACGATCGGGTCCTCGCCCGCTTCCCCGGTCAGTGCCGCCGCCAGCGCCAGCGCCCCCGCCCCTTCGGCGATCACCCGCGCCTTGTCGGCGGTCAGCCGCATTGCCTCGCGGACCTGGTCGAGCGAGACGGTGACGGCGCCGTCGACCACGGCCTGCATCCGCTCCCACATGCGCGGCGTGACGCTCTGGCCGCCGGCGCCGTCGACGAAGCTCGCCTGCCAGTCGGGGAACCTGCTCGGCCCGCGCTGGCGCAGCGACAAGGCGTAAGGCGCAGCCGTTTCGGGCTCGGCGCCAATTACCCGCACGTCCGGCCGCAGCGCCTTGACCGCGCTGCCGACCCCGGTGATCAGCCCGCCGCCGCCGATCGCGGCGATGACGGTTTGCACATCGGGCGCGTCCTCGATGATCTCGAGGCCCATGGTGCCGTGCCCGGCGATGAAATCGTGGTTGTCGAACGGATGGACGAAGGTGCCCTCCATGCCGGCGAAGGCATGCGCCTCGGCCGCCTTCCAGGCGTCGGTGTAGGAGACAGGGACGATGGTCGCGCCAAGCGCCCGCATCCGGTCGAGCTTGGTTTGCGGTGCGGTCTCGATGGCGACGATGGCGCAGGGGATGCCGGCGGCCCGCGCCGCATAAGCGACGCCTTGCCCAGCATTGCCGGCGCTGATCGTCCACACGCCACGCGCCCGCTCCTCGGGGCTGAGCTTCGCCACCGCATTGGCGGCGCCGCGGATTTTATAGGCATTGGTCGGCTGGAGGTTTTCGAGCTTGAGGCGGATGTCCGGCCCGCCGGGGCCGAGGTCGAGCCGGACCAGCGGCGTCCGCAGCACGGTGCCGACGATCCGCTCGCGCGCCTGCTCGATGTCTTCCAGCGCAATCGGGCGTACCGGTTGAATCATGATCCCTCCGGCGAAGGTTGCTCGGCGCAAATCCGGCGCGGGTCAATGTCGGGCGGCAAGGACTAGGCTGCGATCTCCACATTGGCGCGGCGGCGGCCGCGCTTGCGGTCGTACATGCGCTCGTCAGCAGCGGCCAGCAGGGCCGCGGCCCCGTGCCCGTCATCCGGAGCCAAGGCGACGCCGATGCTGGCGCCGACCCGAAGCTCGTCCGCGCCATGGATGATCGGGCGGGCGATCCGGCGCGACAAATGCTCGGCGCAATATTCGATCTTGAGGTTGCTGGCGGGGCCTAGCAGCACCGCGAACTCGTCGCCGCCCAAGCGGCCGGCGACATGCTCGACCGGCAGGGCCAGGCCGAGCCGCTGGGCGACGGCGACCAGCACCGCGTCCCCGGCCGCATGGCCGAAACGGTCGTTGACCGGCTTGAAGCGATCGAGGTCGATCAGCAGTATCGCGCACAATTGCGAAGAGCGCGCCGCCGCCGCCAGCCGCTCGTCGGCGACGCGCAGGAACTGCCGGCGGTTGGCGAGTCCCGTCAAGGCGTCGGTAAACGCCTCCCGCTCGACCGATTGCCGAAGGCCGCGCTCGCGCATCATCCAGCTGCGGTTGAACAATGCCATGATGCCGAGGGCCGCGCTGAGCAACGCCCCAAGCAGCGACATTTCCTCCAGCTCGAGCTTCTGGCGGCCGCCGCGCGCCGGGCCGCCATTGGCGAGGATGTCGAATTCGAAGGCGAACAGGATCATCGCCAGCAAGGCGATGCCAATCGGCAGGATCGCCGACAAGCGAAGGAAAGCGGGATGGATGGTCATGGCGGCTCCGCGATTGGATGGCCGCCTTGCCTTGCCGCCGGCTAAGGCCAGCTTGCGCTTTCCTCCATAATGGCGGCGATTGCCTCGGCTTGCGTCGGCGCCGCCTTGCCCGCACAGACGCTTGCCAAGAGGTGCGCCGATGAAGACCCCGCAATTGCTCAATTACGTGGCCGACCAATGGATTCCAGGCGAGGCATCGAGCCTCGGCGAGATTGCCAGCGCCATCGACGGCGCGCCGGTCGCGCGGACCGGCTCGGGCGGCCTGGATTTCGGCGGGATGCTGGCCCACGCCCGCACGGTCGGCGGGCCGGCGCTTAGGAAGCTGACATTCCATGAGCGGGCGCGGATCATCAAGGGCCTCGGCCTCGCCATCATGGCCCGCAAGGAAGAATTATACGAGCTCAATTACCAGACCGGCGCCACCCGCAAGGACGGCTGGATCGACATCGAGGGCGGCGCCGGCACCCTCTTCTCTTTCTCGTCGAAGGGCCGCCGCGAGCTGCCCGACGCCCACGTCCTATTGGACGGCGCGGTCGAACCCTTGTCGAAGACCGGTGCCTTCATCGGCCAGCACATCTACACCCCGCTGCAGGGCGCGGCGGTGCACATCAACGCCTTCAACTTCCCGGTGTGGGGGATGCTCGAGAAGCTGGCGCCGACCTTGCTCGCGGGCATGCCGGCGATCGTCAAGCCGGCCAGCTCGACCGCTTATTTGTGCGAGGCCGCCGTCCGCGTCATGGTCGACAGCGGCCTGCTGCCGCCCGGGGCGCTGCAATTGATCGTCGGCGGCGTCGGCGATTTGTTCGACCATCTGACCGGCCAGGACGTGGTCAGCTTCACTGGTTCGGCCGCGACCGCGCTGAAGCTACGCTCGCACCCAATCGTCCGGCGCGAAAGCGTCCGCTTCGTCGCCGAGCAGGACAGCCTGAATGCCTCCTTGCTCGGCCCGGACGCGGCGCCGGGAACGCCGGAGTTCGACCTGTTCGTCAAGGAAGTCGTCACCGAGATGACGGTCAAGGCGGGCCAGAAATGCACCGCCATCCGCCGTGCCATGGCGCCGGCCGAGCATCTCGACGCGGTCGAGGCGGCGATCCGGGGGCGGCTGGCCGCCACCAAGGTCGGCGACCCGCGCGATAAGGACAGCCGGATGGGCGCTTTGGTGTCGACCGCCCAGCGCGACGACGTCCGCGCCCAGATCGCCAAGCTCACCGCCGGCGGCGCCCGCATCGTCGCCGGTGACCCCGCCGTCTCGCCAGGCGTTGCCGGCGGTGCCTTCATGGAGCCGATCCTGCTGCGCAGCGACGATCCGTGGGGCAATGCGGCGGTGCACGACTGCGAGGCGTTCGGGCCGGTATCGACCGTTATGCCCTACAAGGACCTC
>DAIPLM010000136.1:0-5237 GCA_036769205.1 Sphingomicrobium sp. | reverse complement strand
CGCTGCAATCGCACTGCAGAGGTCAGGGGTTCGATTCCCCTCAGCTCCACCAGCCCCGGTCGTTGAAATCCCACGATTTTTTGTGCGGATCAGACGGCAAGCGGCAAAGGCTGAATGGTCTTATGCCTATCGCCTGGGCTCGATCCCGACACGGTCGGCAGCCTGCGCTGCCAGTTCTTCCACCGCACCGCGGCAGCGCGTTCCTCAGGTAAGCGCAATGATGAGACCCATCGCGAGAATGGCCAAGGTCAGGAAGACCGGGACCACCAGCATCTGCACCATTGCCGCCGTGCCGGTCGCATGACCGGTCAGGGTTTCCATCCCGCGCTTCAGGAACCGGCTCAACCCCGGCCGCTGCTCGGTCATTGGCTCGACCGCGAAGAAGATCCGCGGCACCGTGAAGAACACGGCGACGAAAAATCCCGCGATGACGATGGCGAAGATCGAACTCAGCGAGCCCGCCGTGGCGACGAACAGGGCGACGATCAAGGCGGCATAGGCGCCGGCGATCATCCCGCCGACCGATCCGGGAACATCCGGTGCCGCCGCCACCGTGCGCGGCCGCTCAAACTCTCGAACTGGGGGTGCGAGCGTGGTTGCGGCGAGCAAGGTGACAGCGGTCTCATCCAACGGTTGGCGGTGGTCGAAGGTCTCGGGTTCGTAGCGCACCAATTTGCCCTTTCATCGGCGCCGGCTGGCCGGCAGCTGGAATAACGGATGGCGATTGGCTAACCGGCACCTCGACCGGGCAAGATGATCTGAATCAATTGGCGGGCGCGCCGCCATGCGAGGCGACGGCCATGGAGACCATGATGCAGACCCGTGGGGAAAAGATGCTCGCCCTGAGGCGCGCTCGCAACGCCGCCTCGCCGCCGATCTTGCGCGGGGGGTACCGGCCGTTTTTCCTCGGTGGCGCGACTTGGGCGGTCGTCGCGCTGGCACTTTGGCTGTGCTCGCTTGCCGGCCTGATCGCGCTGCCGACCGCCTTCGATCCGCTCGCCTGGCATCGCCACGAAATGCTGTTCGGCTTCGTCGGCGCGGTCATCTCCGGCTTCCTGCTGACGGCGATTCCGAACTGGACGGGGCGATTGCCGATCGCCGGCTGGCCGCTCGCCGGCCTGTTCGGCTTGTGGCTCGCCGCGCGCCTCGCCACCCTGTTTTCGGGGACGGTCGGGCCGGCGGTTGCCGGGCTGGTCGACACCGGCTTCTATTTCGTGCTGGCGGGCGTTGCCGCGCGCGAGGTTTTCGAAGCGAACAACCGCAACGTCCCAATCGTCGGCATGGTCCTGCTGTTCGGCATCGCCAATGGGCTCGATCATCTGGCCGCGGCTGGCATTCTGGTCGACCCAGCCTTGCCCTGGCAGCTGGCGGTGGCGCTGGTGACGATCCTGATTTCGCTGATTGGCGGCCGGATCATCCCGTCCTTCACCCGCAACTGGCTCGCCAAGCATGGCAGTACGCAAGGAATGCCCGGCCAGCCGACCAAATTCGACATGGCCACCATCGGCCTGACCGGGCTCGCCCTGCTGGCCTGGATCTCGGCACCGTCTGGCTGGCTGCCGGGCGGCCTGCTGATCATCGCCGCGGCGGCACAGGCGGCGCGGCTCGCCCGCTGGAAGGGCTGGCGGACGGCGCGCGACCCGCTCGTCCTGGTTCTCCACGTGGGCTATCTTTGGGTGCCGGTTGGACTGGCGCTGCTGGCCGCCGTCCAGTTCGGCGCGCCGCTGCCGCAATCGGCGGCGGTCCATGCGCTGACCGCCGGCGCCATGGGGACGATGATCCTGGCGGTGATGACCCGGGCGACATTGGGCCACACCGGCCGCGAATTGCGCGCCGGGCCGGCGACCACGATCATCTATGTGCTGGTCACCATCGGCGCGGCACTGAGGGTCGGAGCACCGCTGAGCTTCGTCGATTACACGGTCGGCATGGAAGTCGCCGGACTGTGCTGGCTCGGAGCCTTCCTGCTGTTCATCGCCAGCTACGGCCCGATCCTGTTCGCGCCGAGGCTTGGCGAGAAGATTTAAGCTGGCCCGGATGCGCTAGATCAATTCGTCGCCCTGCGCCGGCGATAGCCTGCCCGCGATGACAACAACGGGAGGGGCAAATGGGCTTCGAAGTCGCGCTGGCCGAGGAAATCTGGACCGCCAAATACCGCTTCGCGCCAAGCGACGGCGCCGCCGACGAGGATTTCGCGGCGACGGCGACGCGGGTGGCGATGGCGCTGGCCGAGGCCGAGGCGGACGACCAGCGAGTCGCCTGGTTCGAGCGCTTCCGCGAGGCAATGCTCGACTTCCGCTTTTTGCCTGCCGGTCGAATCATCGCCGGTGCCGGTACCGCGCGCAGCGTCACCTTGTTCAACTGTTTCGTCATGGGCACCGTGCCCGACAGCCTCGGCGGAATTTTCGATCATCTGCGCGAAGCGGCGCTGACCATGCAGCAGGGCGGCGGCGTCGGCATGGATTTCTCGACGATCCGGCCCAACGGGGCCGCGGTCGAGGGCGTCGGGGCGGATGCCTCGGGGCCTCTGTCGTTCATGGATTGCTGGGATTCGATGTGCCGGACGGTGCATTCGGCCGGCCAGCGGCGGGGCGCGATGATGGGCTGCCTGGCGGTCGATCATCCCGACATCGAGGCGTTCATCGATGCCAAGCGCGACCCGTTGCGGCTGCGCAACTTCAATTTGTCGGTGCTGGTCAGCGACGCCTTCATGACGGCGCTCGGCGCCGATGCCGATTGGCCGCTCAGCTTCCAGGGCAAGACCTTCCGGACGGTCCGGGCCCGCGACTTGTGGGACCGGCTGATGCGCTCGACCTACGACTGCGCCGAGCCGGGCGTCATTTTCATCGATCGGGTCAACGCCGCCAACAACCTCAAGCATTGCGAGTCGATCAGCGCCAGTAACCCGTGCGGCGAGCAGATGCTGCCGCCCTATGGCGCCTGCCTGCTCGGCTCGATCAACCTCGCCCGGCTGGTGGCAAGGCCGTTCGAGGACGGGGCGGAGCTGGACGAGCAGGAACTGGCCGAGCTGACCGCGACGGCGGTGCGGATGCTCGACAATGTCATCGACATTTCGCGCTACCCGCTGCCGCAGCAGGAAGCCGAAGCGAAGGCCAAACGCCGGATCGGGTTGGGCGTCACCGGCCTTGCCGACGCGCTTTTGTTCTGCGGCAAGGTCTATGGCAGCGGCGGCGCCGTCGAGCAGACCCGGCGCTGGCTGTCGATCATCAAGAAGTCGGCCTATCGCACGTCGGCGAGGCTTGCGGCGGAGAAGGGCCGCTTCCCCTTATACGACGAGACCATGCTGGACGCGCCCAACCTCCAGTCGCTGGACGCCGAGACGCGAGCCCTGATCAAGGAGCATGGCTTGCGCAACGGCTGCCTGACCTCGATCGCGCCGACTGGCACCACCTCGCTGCTTGCCGGCAATGTCTCGTCGGGCATCGAGCCGGTGTTTGCCTTTTCCTATGAGCGGCGGATCCTGCAGCCCGACGGCAGCGCCCGGTTCGAGCCGGTCGAGGATTATGCCATGCACGTCTGGCGCAAGGTCCGCGGCGACGAGGTGCCGCCCGAGGATCTGTTCGTCAGCGCTCGACGCTGAAGCCGTCCGACCATCTGGCGATGCAGGCGGCGGCCCAGGCGCTGGTCGACAGCTCGATTTCGAAGACCGTCAATTGTCCGGCGGACATCGGCTTCGACGAGTTCGCCGACATTTACATCGAAGGCTACCATCTCGGCTGCAAGGGGATGACCACGTATCGCCCCAATGCGGTGACCGGCTCGGTCCTCAAGCTGTCCTCCGAAATGCCGGCAACCGACGCCGGCCCAAGCCTCGCCGAGCGCGGCGAAGCGATGCACGGCACCACCTACAAGCTCAAATGGCCGGAAAGCGCCCACGCCGTCTATGTGACGATCAACGATATCGACGGCGAAGCTGGTCGTCGTCCGTTCGAAATCTTCGTCAACTCGAAGAACATGGAGCATTATGCCTGGACGCTGGGTTTGACCCGGATGATTTCGGCGGTGTTCCGGCGGGGCGGCGACGTGTCCTTCGTGCCCGAAGAATTGAAGGCGGTGTTCGATCCGCGCGGTGGCGCCTGGATGAAGGGCCGTTATGTGCCGTCGCTGCTGGCGGCGATCGGCGAGGTTATCGAGCGCCATATCGGTGCGGAGGCCGCGCCATCCGGCCCCAAAGCCGATGAGACTCCGTCATCCGCCGCGCCGCGGCCAGTCTGCCCCAAATGCGGCGCGGCGGCGCTGGTGCGGGTCGAGGGATGCGACAAGTGCCTCGAATGCGGCCATTCGAAATGTGGCTGACTTGATTCAGATCATCCGCGCGGCCTAGGGGCTGCCTAGGCGCGGCAGGGTTGGAGGCCGGAGATCAAGGGGATGGACGCGGTGACGGCGATGAAGCCGGGATCGATGGTCGACAGCTTCGGCCGCACTATCAGCTATGTGCGGATCTCGGTCACCGACCGCTGCAACCTGCGCTGCCGCTATTGCATGGCCGAGCACATGCAATTCCTCCCCCGCCGCGACCTGCTGACGCTCGAAGAGATCGCCAACCTCGCCGACATTTTCATCGCCCGTGGCGTCCGCCGCCTGCGGCTGACCGGTGGCGAGCCTTTGGTCAGGCGCGGCATTGGCGGGCTGTTCGAGGCGCTCGGGCGTCGGATCGGGAATGGTCTGGATGAGGTCACGCTGACCACCAATGGCGTGCTGCTCGACCGCTTTGCCGATGTGCTTGCCGGCAGCGGCGTGCGCCGGGTCAATGTCAGCCTCGACAGCCTTTCCCCCGATCGCTTCGCGCACATCACGCGTGGCGGCGACTTGTCCCAGGTCATGGCCGGGATCGCGGCGGCACGGGCGGCCGGCCTCAAGGTCAAGATCAACATGGTGGCGCTGGCCGGGCTCAACGACGACGAGTTCGAGGCCATGCTGTCGTGGTGCGACAGCCAGGGCCTCGACCTGACCTTGATCGAGACCATGCCGCTGGGCGAGGTCGAGGAGGATCGCACCTGCCACTATTTGCCGCTGGACGCGGTCCGCCAGCGGCTCGAGCAGCGCTTCGGCCTGATTCCGACCCTGTCGCGGACCGGCGGCCCGGCGCGCTATTACGAGATCGCGGGCATGACTGCCCGCCTCGGCATGATCACGCCGCTCAGCGCCAATTTCTGCGCCGGCTGCAACCGCATCCGGGTCGCCGCCACCGGCACCGTCTATGGCTGCCTCGGCCA
>DAIPLM010000135.1:4482-5260 GCA_036769205.1 Sphingomicrobium sp. | reverse complement strand
CCGTGCCAAGGGCGGCCTGGCGCATCGCCACGTTGGCAGCGTTCATGCTCCTGACCAGGAGCTCGCGCTCCGCCACGCCCGCGACACCTACACGCGGCGACTAGAGGGCGTCAGCCTATGGGTAGTGAAGTCGGAAGAAATTGTCGCTTCCGACCCCGATGACGCCGGGCCCTTGTTCGAGCCGGCGGAGGACAAGATCTACCGCCACCCGACGTTTTACGACATCCCGGATGAAGTGAAGCATATCTGATGCCGTTGCAGCCGGCGATCGAGACGAAGGTGCGGAAGCGCGCCACGAAGGCGCCGCCGCTCGGCGCGTTCGATGAACCAATCGCCGAAGAGGCGAGCCCCGACCCGCTGGAGGACGTCTATTACGATTATCTGGTGCGATTGGGCGACGACAGCCTGATCCTTGGCCAGCGCCTCGGCGAATGGTGCGGGCATGCGCCGGCGGTCGAGGTCGATTTGAGCCTCGCCAACGTCGCGCTCGACCTGATTGGACAGGCGACCCATATCCTCGACCAGGCCAATAATGGCGACGGCGACGAGTTGGCGTTCAAGCGCGACGTGCTCGACTTCAAGAATTGCCTGCTGGTCGAGCAGCCCAATGGCGATTTCGCGCAGACGATGGCGCGGCAATTCCTCTTCTCCGCCTGGCAGAAGCGCCTGTTCGACGGGCTGACCGCCTGCGCCGATGATCGCATCGCCGCGGTCGCGGCCAAGGCGGTGAAGGAAGTCGCCTATCACGAGGAACTGGCGGCGGAATGGGTGATCCGCC
>DAIPLM010000135.1:0-4472 GCA_036769205.1 Sphingomicrobium sp. | reverse complement strand
GTTCTCGACCTGGCAGCACATGCTCTATGCGCAGCTCGCCGACAGCCCCGACCCGTTCCTCTCCGCCATCGCCGCCAAGGCGGTGAAGGAGGTCGCCTATCACCGCGAGTTGGCCAGCGAATGGGCGGTGCGACTGGGCGACGGCACCGAGGAGAGCGCGCGGCGGATGCGCGACGGGCTCGACTGGTGCTGGCGCTTCGTGCCGGAATTGTTCGAGGTCGACGCCAGCCTGGAAGAGATGATTGCCCGCCAGACGGTGCCCGATCCGCGCAGCTTCGAAGGCGAATATCGCGCGGCGATCGGCGAGGTGCTGGCGGAGGCGAAGCTCGAAGTGCCGACCGACCAGCGCCCGATCCTTGGCGGCCGGCGCGGGCACCACAGCGAGCATCTCGGGCATTTGCTGGCGGTGATGCAATTCCTGCCGCGCACCTATCCCGACGCCGTCTGGTAAAGAGCGCATGGCCGAGCATTTCTACCCGCTGCGGGTCGCCGAAATCGTGCCGGAAACGGACGAGGCCAATTCGATCCGTTTCGAAGTGCCGGCCGACCTCGTCGAAGCCTTCCGCTTCAAGGCCGGCCAGCATCTGACTTTGCGCGCCGACATCGACGGCGAGGAAGTGCGACGCAATTATTCGCTGTGCACGGCGCCGTTCGAAAATGACGTGATGGTGACGGTCAAGCGCATCGGCGGCGGGGTGTTTTCGAACTGGGTCGGCGAGCAGGTGAAAGCTGGCGACATGCTCGACGTCATGCCGCCGCACGGCAGCTTCACGGTCGAGTTCGATCCCGGCGCGGCGAGGCACTACGTCGCCTTCGCCGGCGGCTCGGGGATCACGCCGATCATGTCACTGATCCGCACCGCGTTGGCCGAGGAGCCGCGCAGCCGCTTCACTTTGTTCTACGGCAATCGCGATTCGACCTCGGTGATTTTCCTTGAAGCGCTGGCGGCGCTGAAGGACCGCCATATGGGCCGCCTCGAACTGTTCCATTTCCTCGACCAGGAGGAAGGCGACGTCGACCTGTTCAACGGCATGCTCGACCGGGCGCGCTGCGACGCAGCGATCGACAATCTCGTCGGCGAGGCGAGCGCAGTCGACGCCTGGTTCATCTGTGGTCCCGGACCGATGATGGACGCGGCGGAGGCGGCGTTGCTCGACCGCGGCGTCGACAAGCAGCGAATCCGCATCGAGCGCTTCACCGCCGGCCGGCCGTCGGCGGCGCTGGCGGCGCAAATGCAGGAATTGCAGGAGAAAGCGGCCGGACTGACCGTCAGCGTCAAGCTCGACGGGCGCACGCGCAGGGTCGAATTCAGCCAGGCCAATATCCTCGATAGCGCCCTCGCCGCCGGCTTGCCGGCGCCGTTCGCCTGCAAGGCCGGGGTCTGCGCCACCTGCCGGGCCAAGGTGACCAAGGGCACGGTCGAGATGGCGGTGCGTGACGGGCTGACCGACGCCGAGGTCGCCGCCGGCTACATCCTCACCTGCCAGTCGGTGCCGGCGGGCGAGGGCGTGGCGGTGGACTACGACGCCTGAACCGGGCTAGAGCCGGACCATGCTGACGACCAAAAGCAGTGCGCGGATCGCCGATCTCGACGCGGTGCGCAGCGACTCGCTGCTCAAGCTGATCGCGCTGGCCAGCGCCGACCCGCGGCCCGACAAGATCGACGTCGGCGTCGGCGTCTATCGCGACGGTTTGGGCCGGACGCCGGTGATGCGCGCGGTCAAGGCGGCAGAGAAGAAATTGTGGGAGACGCAGGACAGCAAGTCCTATCTCGGCAGCGCCGGTGACGTGCTGTTTCCCGATCTGCTGAAACCGATCGTGCTCGGCCCCCATGCCACGGACGAGCGCATTGTCGGCCTGCAAACGCCGGGTGGCTGTGGGGCGCTGCGGCTCGGCTTCCAGCTGGTGCAGCGGGCCAATCCGGCGGCGCGGGTCCTGATCGGCCTGCCCACCTGGCCCAACCATGTGCCGATCGTCAAAGGCTGCGGGCTCGAGATCGCCGAATATCCTTATTACGATCGCGACGCCCGGCGCGTTCGCTTCGACTCAATGATGGCGGCGATCGCGGGGGCGAGTGCGGGCGACGTCGTCCTGCTCCACGGCTGCTGCCACAATCCCACCGGCGCCGACCTCGATGCCGGGCAATGGGCCGAAGTGACTCGCGTGGTCGCGACACGCGGACTGATCCCGTTCGTCGACTTCGCCTATCAGGGGCTAGGGCGCGGCCTCGACCAGGACGCTGCCGGGCTGTGGGGCATTCTCGACGCCTGCGACGAGGTTTTGGTGTCGCAGAGCTGCGACAAGAATTTCGGCGTCTATCGCGACCGCGTCGGCTGCCTGTTCCTCAAGACGGCGAGCAAGCCGGCGAGCGACAATGCGCTCGGCCACGTCCTGCAGATCGCGCGCGAAATGTGGTCGATGCCGCCCGACCATGGCGGCGCCGTCGTCCGCACCGTGCTGCAGGACGCGGCCATGGCCGCCGACTGGCGCGCCGAGCTCGACGAGATGCGCGCGCGCATCCTGCGCATCCGCGAGCGGCTGGCCGCCGCCGATCCCAACCTCGCCTTCATCCGCGACCAGATGGGCATGTTTTCGATGCTGCCGGTGACGCCGGAGCAGGTGCTCGAGCTGCGCGAGAAGCATGGCATCTACATGGCCGACAGCGGCCGCTTCAACGTGCTCGGCATGGCCGATGCCGCCGTCGATCGCTTCGTCGCCACCCTCGCCGAGGTCGTCGGTGGCTGACATCGATCCGCGCGGGGTCAGCGCGGACGTCGACTGGCAGACGGTCGCCCGCCTGGTCCTCACCAGCCGGGCGCTGGACCAGGTCGAGGAAGAGCGGCTCGTTCCTGAAAAGAAGGTGCTCTACCAGTTCAGCGCGCGCGGGCACGACATGGCGCAGGTACTGCTCGGCTTGCAGCTCAAGGACGGCGACGCGGCCTGCGGCTATTACCGCTCGCGGCCTTTACTGCTGGCGCTGGGCGTGCCGCTGGCCGACGCGCTCGGTTCCGGCATGGGCCGCTGCGGCGGCTATTCGGACGGGCGCGATATCGGCGTCGTCTTCAATTACCCCAATCCGGGCGGCGCCCATGCCCTGCCGATGTGCGGCGGGGTCGGCGCGCAATATACGCCGGCGGCCGGCTGGGCGCAGGCGATCAAATATAAGGAAGAGGAACTGGGCGAGGGGCCGGGCGACGCCATCGCCGTCGTCCTCGGCGGCGACGCCAGCTGCGCCACCGGCGGCTTCTGGTCGGCGCTGACCATCGCCACCACCCAGGCCCTGCCGATGCTGTTCTTCATCGAGGACAATGGCTTCGGCATTTCGGTGCCGTCCGAATATCAGACGCCGGGCAAGGACATTGCCGCCAATCTGGCGAGCTTCGCCGGGCTGACGATCCTCAATGGTGATGGCACTGAGCCGGCGGAAGCAGCGCGGTTGATCGCCGAGGCGGTCGGCCATGTCCGCAGCCGCCAGGGGCCGGTGCTGCTCAGGCTGACGGTGCCGCGGCTGGAGGGCCACAGCGCGCAGGACACGCAGACGTACAAGAGCGAGGCGACGATCAAGGCCGAATGGGCGCGCGACCCGTTGCCCAAGCTCAAGGCGTTCGCTGCCGATCTCGATTGGGACCTGATCGAAAGCAGCGCCGAACACGAGGTCGAGGCCGCCGTGGCGGAGGCGGAAGCGCGTCCGGTGCTCGATGTCGCCAGGGTCGCCGACAATATGTTCTTCTCGGGCACGCCGAGCCGGGTCGGCGGCGGCGCGGGGTTAGATGGGCACCCGACCGACGAACCGCGACCCGACGGCCAGCGGATCAACATGGTCACGGCCATCCGCCGCGTGCTCGACCAGGAGCTGGCGGCCAACCCGCGCATGCTCGTCTTCGGCGAGGACGTCGGGCCGAAGGGCGGCGTCCACGCTGTCACGCTCGGCCTGCAGGACAAGTTCGGAATTGCCCGGGTGTTCGATACTTCGCTGAACGAGGAGGGCATCGTTGGCCGCGCCGCCGGCATGGCGCTGGCCGGGCTGTTGCCCGTCCCGGAAATCCAGTTCCGCAAATATGCCGAGCCGGCGACCGAGCAGATCAACGATTGCGGGACGATGCGCTGGCGCACCGCCAACCGCTTCGCGGCGCCGATGGTACTTCGCGTGCCGGGCGGCTTCTTCAAATGCGGCGATCCCTGGCACAGCCAGACCAACGAGGTGCAGTTCGTCCACAACCCAGGCTGGAGAGTGGCGGTGCCATCCAACGCCGAGGACGCGGTCGGGCTGCTGCGGGCCAGTTTGCGCGGGCATGATCCGGTGCTGTTTTTCGAGCATCGCGCCATGCTCGACGACAGCTGGGCGCGGCGGCCGTGGCCTGGCGACGAATACGTGCTGGAGTTCGGGCGGGCGAAGAAAGTGCGCGAGGGCGATGCCATCACCATCGTCACCTGGGGGGCGATGGTGCCGCGCTGCGAGGCGGCGGCGGAAG
>DAIPLM010000007.1:0-17320 GCA_036769205.1 Sphingomicrobium sp. | reverse complement strand
CCGCTTTGCATCAGGGTCACCCGCGCCACCAGGTTCGGCACGTCGAGTGCCGCGACCAGCGCCTCGCGGTCGATCGCCCGGTTGAGCAGGCCGCGCAGCTTGGCGTCGGCCAGCGCGCCGCCGGCGCGAGCCGGCGCCAGGCCGAACAATCCGGCGACGGGATCGAAATGCAGCGCGTCGCGCAGCTTGCGGTCGCGGCGCTGAACGAGGGGCAAGTCGGCGAATGTGCCGCCAAGCACGAGATCGGCATCGCCCGCCTTGAACCGGGCGATCGCCGCCGCCGCCTTGGCGCTGCGCAAATTGGCGCGCTCGGTGCGGTCCTTGGCGTCGATGACGCGGATGGTGTGGACCAGCGCCACCGCGCCAGCGCCCGCCGCAGCCTCTTCCGCGCCCGGTTCCGGCTCGCCCGCGACCGGCTGGAACGGCCCGGTGCCCAGTCCTTCGCGGGTGATGGCGAGCTCCGGCTGAGCGAGCAATTGCAGGAGGTTCGGCCGCGGGGCCCGCAGCCGGACCTCGATCACCCGGTCGGTCATGGCGACAATCTCGCTGACCGCGCCGAGACTGTCCTTGAGCGGGTTGCGGCTGGCGGCGCGCAGCTGACGGTTGAGAATGCGGGCGACATCGTGGGCGTTGATCCGGCGGCCGTCCGGCCACTCCGCCGGCTCAAGGCGGAAGATGTAGCTCAAGCCGTCGTCGCTGACGTTCCAGCGCTCGGCCAGGCCGGGGTCGATCTGGCCGCGGGCATCGAACCGGACCAGCCCCTGGGCAACATTGGCGAGCATCACCGCACTCGGCGTTGAAGGCGGCCCGGCGGCCGGGTCGGCGAGCGTCGGCGGGCTGTCGCCAATGATCGTGACCTCGAGCGCTTCCTCGCTCTGGCTGCCGCAGCTGGCGACCGCGAACGCCATGAACGCGGCGAGCAAGATCCTGGGAGTGGCGGAACGCATCCGCGCGGGTCTAGCGTTCTGGCCGGGTTCATCAAGCATCTGGATATGTCACCGCGACTGTTTTAGTGGAGTAAGGCAGTTGCGGCGAGTCCCGCGCGAAAAAGGGTTCGGATGAGCGACGGCGACACCATCTGGCGGCGGGACGGACGCAATATCGAGGAGCTGCCCGACCCGCTTGGCGGGACACCGGCCGAGCCGCCCGCCGGGCCACCGGCGCCGGAGGCCCGGCCGCCATCGCGCCGCCGTTACTGGAAATGGGGCCTCTACACCTTCGCCGGCCTCGTCCTCGTCACCCTCCTCTGGCTGATCGTCACCGCGCCTTTGAGCCGGGCGCTGGAGCCGCTCGAGGACCCGGCGATGCTGCTGCTCAGCGCCGAGGGCAAACCGATCGCCCGGCGCGGCGCCATCAAGGACAGGCCGGTCACCATCGCCGAACTCGACCCGCTGACGCCCAATGCCTTCATCGCCATTGAGGACCGGCGCTTCCGCCGCCACTGGGGCATCGACCCGCGCGCCATCGGCCGGGCGATGGTCGCCAATGTCCAGGCCGGCGGCGTCCGCCAGGGCGGATCGACCATCACCCAGCAATTGGCCAAGACCAGCTTCCTCTCGTCCGACCGCAGCCTCAAGCGCAAGGCGCAGGAGGTGATCATCGCCTTCTGGCTGGAAGCCTGGCTGACTAAGGACGAGATCCTGTCGCGCTATTTGTCGTCGGTCTATTTCGGCGACGGCGTCTATGGCTTGCGCGCCGCCTCGCGCCATTATTTCGGTCGTTCGCCGGAGAACCTCAACCTTGGCCAGTCGGCGATGCTGGCCGGCATGGTCCAGGCGCCGTCGCGGCTGGCGCCGACCCGCAACCTCGAGCTTGCCCGCAAGCGCAGCAAGCTGGTGCTGCGGGCGATGGCCGACACGAAAATCATCTCCCTGGCGCGGGCGCGGGACGCCAAGCTGGCGCGGCCGGTGGCGCAGGCCGCCAAAGTCCCGACCGGCACCTATTTCGCCGATTGGGTCGCCCCGGCGGCGCAGAAGGCGTTCGATGCCGATTATGGCGAAGTCCGGGTGGCGACGACGCTCGACGCCGATTTGCAGCGGATCGCCGTGCGCGCGGTCGCCAATGCCGCGATCGGCGATGCCCAGGCGGCGCTGGTGGCGATGCGCCCCGACGGCCGGGTGGTAGCCATGGTCGGCGGCCGCAGCTACGCGAAAAGCCCGTTCAACCGGGCCACCCAGGCGCGGCGCCAGCCGGGCTCGGCGTTCAAACTGTTCGTCTATCTCGCCGCTTTGCGCGCCGGCTATCGCCCCAGCGACATGATCGAGGACCGGCCGATTACGGTCGAAGGCTGGAGCCCGGCCAATTCCGACGGCGTCTACCGCGGCGAGATCACGTTGCGCGAAGCCTTCCTGCGCTCGAGCAACGCCGCCGCCGTCCGCTTGTCAGAGCGGGTCGGTCGGCAGAACGTGTTGCGCGCCGCGCGCGAGCTGGGGATTCGCTCGCCATTGCCTGACGGCCCGAGCGTCGCTTTGGGCACCGCCGGGGTCAGCCTGCTCGAGCTGACCAGCGCTTATGCCGCGATCGCCGGCGGCCGCTACCCGGTCAAGGCGCGCGGCTTGCCGCTGCAGCCGGCCGACGACGGCATCGCCGCCTTTTTCCAGCGCGGCGGCTCGCTCGACCGGGAGCGCGACTGGGGCCCGATGCTCGATCTGTTGTGGGCTTCGGCTAACGAGGGCACCGGCCGTCGGGCGGCGCTTGGCGTCCCGACCTTCGGCAAGACCGGCACCACCCAGAACAACCGCGACGCCTTGTTCATCGGCTTTGCCGGCAATCTGGTCGTCGGCGTCTGGATTGGCCGCGACGACGACAAGTCGCTGGGCAAAATGACCGGCGGCACGGCGCCGGCGAGGCTGTGGCGCAGCTTCATGACCAGCGCCCTGGCGGTCGACGGCTCGCGCGGGCCGGAACTGCCGCGCGACTATCGCCGCAAGTCGCTGCCCAAGCCCGAGCGCGAGAAGCAAAGCCCGTTGCCCGAGGAGTGGAGCGATCCCGGCAAGGCGATCCGCGCCATCGCCGAAGCCGTCGACGAACTCATCAACGGCCGCTGAGGGCCCCCAAGAATAAATCATGGTGAACGCGCCGGTAGGCGGCGGCTTTAAGCTTTTTTCAATCTCTTGAGGCGAAACCGGCCTCATCCGGATGCGCGTCTGTCGAGCACCGGTGGGGGAAAGTGGACCCCCTTTGATGTGGAGCCTCAAGGAGACCAGAAATGGCAAAGTTTCTTAAGCTGATTCGCAACACCAAGGGTGCGACCGCGATCGAGTACGGCCTGATCGCCGCCCTCATCGCCGTTGCGGCGATTGCCGCGATGCAGAACATTGGTTCGAAGCTCAGCACGACCTTCAACAACGTTTCGGCCGAGCTCTAAGCTTAACCGCATTGTTGAAACGGAGCGGCGGCGTCGAAAGACGCCGCCGCTTTCGTTTGTGCGAATGGATATGCCTTACGGGGCAGCCTTCGCTCCCATTCGGAACTTAGGCTGGCTTGCCAGCCGAAGCCGCGTCAGCGGCGAAGGCTGGTGGAGCCGAGGGGGATCGAACCCCTGACCTCTGCAATGCCATTGCAGCGCTCTCCCAGCTGAGCTACGGCCCCTTGTCCAGAACCCGCGCATTTAGGCGAAACTTCCCGTTGTGCAAGAGGAAGTCGGCGCGCCGCGCGGGCCTTCAAATCACAAACTCAATGTTCGTCGTCTTCGTCCCCCTTGGCGACGCCCAGATCGTCCTCGCCGGTTGCCAGGTCGACTTCGTCGTCGGCGCTCGGCTCCTCGTCCTCGTCGGGCACCAGCTCCTCGGCGGCGAGGTCGTCGTCGGCGGGCTCCGGCTTCTCCGGCGCGGCGACCGCGACTTCGAAGGGCATCGGCTGCTTCGACTTCAGCACCGGCTCGGGCATCCAGCTATTGCCGCAATCCGGGTCGATGCAGGTGACGGGGTCGTCCTTGCCGAGGTCGTAGAAACGGGTCGCGCATTTGGGACAGGTGCGCTTGGTGCCCCATTCGGGCTTCACCATGGTTGAAAATCTCCAGTCAGGCAGCGTGTGATCGCCGTGGCGGCGCGGGGCCGGCGGCATGCGGGCGGCGCCTTGCCATAGGCGTCCGGCCCTGTCAAAGCGCCCGCCCTGTGAGCGACGACAAGACCCAGTCCGCGGCGGCCGACCAGGCCCTGGTCATCGCCGTCGATGGTCCGGCGGCCAGCGGCAAGGGAACCATCGCCCGCGCCCTCGCGCGCCATTTCCGGCTGCCGCACATGGACACCGGCCTGCTCTATCGGGCGGTGGCGTTGAACCTGTTCCGCTTTGGCGGCGACCCCGGCAGCGAGTTCGAGGCGGTGCGCGCCAGCGACCTGACCTCGGTGTCGCTCGACGACCCCGATCTGCGCATCGAGATCGTCGGCTCGATCGCCTCGCGGATCTCGGAATATCCGGCGGTCCGCGAAAAATTGCTGGAACGGCAGCGTGGCTTCGCCGGCCAGCGCGGGGGTGCCGTGCTCGACGGCCGCGACATCGGCACCATCATCGCCCCCGACGCCGATGTGAAACTGTTCGTCACCGCGGCCGTGGAAGTGCGGGCGCGGCGGCGGCTGGCCGAGTTGCTGGCGCGCGGCATTTCGGCGCACCTCGACGACATCGTCATCGACCTCAAAGCCCGCGACGCCCGTGACTCCGGGCGCGACACGGCGCCTTTGGTCCAGGCGAAGGACGCCGTGCTGCTCGACACCAGCGCCATGGACGTCGACGAAGCGATCGCCGCCGCCATCGCCATCGTCGACAAGCATCTGTCCTGACCGGGCGGCTTGCGCGGGTCGTTTGACAGGCGCAACATATGGCCATGGACGCCCCCGCCCGAAGCCTCCGGCCAAGCCCCGGCCAGCGCGCGCTCGCCGAAGCGCTGGCGCGCGGCGAGGCGGCGATGGGGCAAAAGATCGAGGCGGTTCCGGCCTCGGTCTATAGCGACCCGGAGCGCTTCGCCGCCGAGCAAAGCGCGATCTTCCAGAAATTGCCGCTGCTCCTGGCCCCGTCGGCGCTGGTGCCGGCGCGCAACCTGGCCGTCGCCCATGACGGCTATGGGACGCCGCTGATGCTGACCCGCGACGGCGACGGCGAGGCGCATGTCCTCGCCAATGTCTGCCGGCATCGCGGCACCCGCCTGCTCGAAGCGGCCGACGAGCCGATGCCGGCGGCGCGGATCGTCTGCCCCTATCATGCCTGGACCTATCGATCCGACGGGTCGCTGATCGGCCTGCCGCGCGCCGATTGCTTCCCCGGCCTCGACAAGGCTGGCCACGGCCTCATCCCGTTCCGGGATTATGAGTGCGGCGGGCTCATCTGGTTCTCGCGCGACGCCAATGAAGATTTCGCCGAGATCGACATGCTGTGCTCGGATTTCGACGCGTTCGGGGTGGCGAGCCATCACCTCTACAAGCGCCGCACCCATGCGGTCGCCGCCAACTGGAAACTGGTGATCGACGCCTTCCTCGAAAGCTACCACGTCCAGCGGCTGCACGCGCAGACCATCGCCAGCTTCTTCGCCGACGGCATTACCGTCGCCGACATGATCGGGCCGCACCAGCGCGCCGCCGTCGGCCGCGCCGAATATCTCGCCGAGATCGACCGCGAGGACTGGGCGGCGCTGCGCAAGGCGGTGACCTTCACCTACCAGATCTTCCCCAATGCGGTGGTCATCGTCAGCCCCGACTACATCAACATATTGGTCGTCATGCCGCAGTCGGTCGGCCACAGCCTGGTGGAGGATTTCATGCTGATCCCCGAGCCGCCGCAGACCAACGAGGCGGAAGGTCATTGGAAGAAGAGCTGGGACCTGCTCGACGGCGGCACCTTCGCCGCCGAGGATTTCCACGCCGCCGCTTTGTGCCAGCGCGGGTTAGACAGCGGCCTGCTGAAGGAAGCGACACTGGGCACGCTCGAACAAGGAATCGCCGAATTCCACGCGCGAGTCGCCGCGGCGCTTTAGTCGGCGGCGTCCCTGGGCGCGTAAATCTCAAGTCCCTTGGGGAGTTTAGGCTGCTCGCCGGCAAGGTGCTGGTCGACCGCCTCGAGAGCCTGCTTGAGCTGCCGCTCGCTATAGGGCTTCATCAGGCAGCCGATGGCGAGGTCGCAGGCATTGTCGGGCGGATGGCCGGTGACGAACAGCAAGGGCACGCCGCGCTTCCTGGCCTCCTCGGCAAGCTGGATGCCGGTGCGCTTGCCGCGCAGGCGGACGTCGCTGAGGATCAAATCGACGGTCTCGCGATCGAGCGCGGCGACCGCTTCCTCGAAATCGTCGTGGGTGGCGACGACGTCATAGCCGGCGTCGCGGAGCATCACTTCATTGTCGAACGCCGTCAGCGGCTCATCCTCAATGACGAGGATGCGCTTGACGATACGCTTGCGCTTCCCGAACAGCATGGCTTCTCCAGTAGGACAACCCTCGTGCCCCCGCAACGAACGAAGCGACCCCAGGTGCCCAGCGGCCGGCGAGGGCGGTCGCGGCCGCCGCGCGACTCCGTCCGGCCCACCCAGCCGATTGTCCGCGACGACGGCCAGCAACGCATCGCCAAGCTGCTGGCGCGCGCCGGAATCGCCTCCCGGCGAGACGTCGAGCGGATGATCGCCGAGGGGCGCGTCGCGCTCAATGGCCAGGTGCTGGAAACGCCGGCGACCCTGCTCGACGACCTCCAGGGGGTCACCGTCGACGGCAAGCCGGTCAAGCGGCCCGACGCGGCGCGGCTGTTCCGCTTCTACAAGCCGCCGGCGACCCTGACTGCCGCTCGCGACCCGAAAGGGCGAGCGACCATCTACGACCGCTTGCCGCCGGGCCTGCCGAGGCTGATTCCGGTCGGTCGGCTCGATTACATGACCGAAGGGTTGCTGCTGCTGACCAACGACGGCGAATTGAAGCGGCAGCTGGAATTGCCCAGCACGGGGGTGGTCCGCCGTTACCGGGCGCGGGCATTCGGGCCGATCAGCCAGGACCGGCTCGAGGCTTTGTCGGAAGGCATCACCATCGACGGCGTTCACTATGGCTCGATCGACGCCAACCTCGAGCGGCGGACGGGGCGCAATTGCTGGATCGAGCTGGCGCTGACCGAGGGCAAGAACCGCGAGGTGCGCAACGTGCTGGCGCATCTCGGACTACAGGTCTCGCGCCTGATTCGCACCGCATACGGGCCGCTGACGCTCGCCGGTCTGGAGCCGGGCGGTGTCGCGGAGTTGCAGCGCGAGGAGCTGTTCCGCCTCAAGCAGGCGCTGAAATGAGATGAGGATCATCGCCGGCGAGTGGCGCGGGCGGGCGCTGGTGGCGCCGGCGGGCCAGCGAACCCGGCCGACCGCCGACCGCACCCGCGAGACCCTGTTCTCGATGCTGGTTAGCCGGCTCGGCGGCTTCGACGGCCTGCGGGTCGCCGATCTTTATGCCGGCAGCGGCGCGCTCGGCCTGGAGGCGCTGTCGCGCGGCGCCGCCTTCGCCTGTTTCGTCGAGACGGACGCGAAGGCCATTGCCGCGATCCGCGCCAACCTGGCGGCGCTCAAGGCCGAGAAGCGCGCCGAAGTTCGCACTTCATCGGCGGCAAACCTTGTGCCAATGCAACCTTTCGACCTGATCTTCGCGGACCCGCCTTATGCACCTGGCTCGGGGACGGCGGTGGTCGAGGCGGTGCGGCGCGCGGCCTGGCTGGTGCCAGGCGGTTGGTTGTCCATCGAAACCGCCGCCGTCGAGGCGGTCGACGCCGGCGCCTGGCGGATCGACGCCGAACGCCGGGTCGGCCGCGCCCGGCTGACCCTGGTCCAGGGTTAATCCCGGCGAGGCTTGGAGGCGCCGCGCACGGCATCGACCTCGGTCATCAGCCGCTTGCCGATCGCCGTCGCCGCCGCCTTGCCGGCCGCCTTCACCACCTTGCTCGACCCGGCCTCGGCCTCGCCGGTGCGGGTCTTGACGTTGTGGTCGGCGATCGCCGCCACCGCCGCCATGGCGCCGACCGCAAGCAAATCGGCGACCAACGGATGATCGATCAGCTTGGCGATGCCTTCGAAGCCGGAAGCCTCCGCGCGCCGCGGCGCCTGCCGGGGAGCGGCCTTGCGCTTGCCGGCCGACGCCTTGGCCTTGGCCGTCGCCTTGGTCCTGGCCGGCGATGGCTTGGCGCCGCTTTTGCGCGGCGCCGCTTTCGCCGCCGGCTTGCGCGCGCCCGGCTTCGCCGCCGTCTTCGCCTTGCGCGGCCGGGCCGGTTTGCTGGTCTCCGCCATGCTCATCCTCTCGCTCAATCCACCACGCGCATGTCTGCGTCTTCGAACGGAACTGCAAGCGCGCACGCCTGTTCCCGCTCGCTGTCGAGCCAGCGGCCGATGTCGGCCGGCCGCAGCATCACCGGCATCGCCTTGGGGTGGACGGCGCCGACGGTGGCGTTGGCGGCGCAGGTCAGGAAGGCCATGAATGGCCCGCCGCTGTCGTCTTTGGCCCCCGGCCGCCAGATGCCGGCGAAGGCGAACAGCGGATCGTGCCGCTCGTGCATCCCGAACCAGACCTTGCGCTTGGTCCCGACCTCGCCGGTCCATTCGCAAAAGCGGGTGACGGGGACGATGCAGCGCCGCTCCGGGCTGGCGATGGCCGAGCGCCAGAACGGACTGCCCAAATTGCGGACGTTGGTCACCGGCCGCCCCTTGGCCGCCGCCGGGCCGGGGAAACCCCAATGCATCAGGTCAAGCTTCAGGCCACCGCCCTCGCGCCGCAGCACCGGCGCCTGCTTGCCCGGGTAAATTTCATCGAACGGCGGCAGATTGGCGGTGTCGCCGGTGAACGGTCCGAACACGCGCCGGAGTTCGTCGACGGTGGCGGTCATGGTGTAAAGATTGCACATAATGCGCACAGCTCCGGCTTCGGCCCCGTAACGGCTCGTCGTTAACATGTTAAACGAGACTCGCTTGTTCCGCACCTGCCGGGCAAGACCGCGGCAAGTCAAAACAGGGGAAGGGGAGCCCGACTTGCGCAGGACCATGTTGATCTTGACCGCAGCCTCGCTGGCGGCGCCGGCGATGCCGACTGTCGCCGTTGCCCATGAGCGCGGCGCTTACCAGGGCAAGACCTGGCGTGATTCCAACGGCCGGCTGCGTTGCAAGCGGCCCGACGGCACCACCGGCCTGATCGTCGGCGCCGCCGGCGGAGCCTTGCTCGGCCGCGCCGTCGACACCCATGGCGAGCGCGCCACCGGCACCATCCTCGGCGCCGCCGCCGGCGCCCTCCTCGGCCGCGAGGTCGAGCGCGGGCGCACGCGCTGCCGCTGAGATACGAGACAGGCCGGCGCCCATCACCCACCCCCTGGGCGCCGGCCGACCCACTAGCCTAGTGTATTGACATAATAACACACCTACCCTAAGGCCTGCGGCCAAAGGGAGGCAAATCATGTACAGCCAGAATGACCTCGACGAGGCGGTCGCGGCCGGCGCGCTCAGCGCCGATTCCGCCAACGCCCTGCGCGCGTTCGTCGACCAGCAGGGCTCGTCGTCCGCGGTCGACGAAGAGCATTTTCGCCTGATCACCGGCTTCAACGACATTTTCGTCTCGATCGCCGCGGCGATCCTGCTGTTCGCGGTCGGCTGGATCGGGCAGTCGATCGGCCAGTCGCTGGGCATGATCGTCGATGTCGACGGCCCGTCGCCGCTGGCGCCATTGTTCGTCGCCGCCACCGCCTGGGGGCTGGCCCTGTTCTTCACCGCCAAGCGGCGGATGGCCTTGCCGTCGATCCTGCTACTGCTCGCCTTCGTCGGCGGCGTTTTGGCGTTCTCCGGCTTTTCGCTGGTGCTCGCCTTCGGACCGGACAATCTCGAGAATAACGAGCGCGCCGCGGCCTTGATCGGCTCGGCGGCGGCGGCGATCGCCGCGGCCGGCGCCTGGCTGCACTGGCAGCGGTTCCGGGTCCCGATCACGGTCGCGGCGGGAGCGGCGGCGGTGGCGGCCATCGCCATCGGCCTGCTAGCCTCGGCGATCGGCAATGTTGCCAACATCCAGGACATCGTCCTCGGCTTCGTGCTGCTGCTCGGTGTCGGCATGTTCCTGTTCGCCATGCGCTGGGACTCTTCCGATCCCGCGCGCGTCACCCGGCGCAGCGACGTCGCTTTCTGGCTGCATCTGCTGGCCGCGCCGATGATCGTCCACCCGATCTTCACCTTGCTCGGTTTGAACGACGGCAACGCTACGATCGGCGAGGGGCTGGTCGTCGTCCTGCTCTACATCGCCATGGGCGTCACCGCGCTCGCGATCGACCGCCGCGCGCTGCTGGTCTCGGCCCTGGCGTACGTGCTCTACGCGTTGAATGAATTGTTCCGGCAGTTCGGGGCGGTCGAGCTCAACCTGGCGCTGACGGCGCTGGTCATCGGCTCGGCGCTGCTGCTGCTGTCGGCCTTCTGGCACCAGGCGCGGGCAATGGTCGTCCGGCCGCTGCCCGACAGCCTCAAGGCGAGGCTGCCGCTGATCGACCGCAAGGCGGTTACCGCACCAGCCGCATGAGCCGGCGCTCGAGTGGCGCGAGGACCAGCGACAGGTCATCGCCGCGCTTGAGCACCGCGCCATGCTCCGAAACCAAGGCAAACGCCCCCTGCTTCGCATGAAGCTCGGGGCGTTTGTGAATCCACACTTCGGGCCGGTCGGCCGAGCGGCGGTAAGCGGCGAAGCTGGCGACATCGGCGCCGAAGTGCATGGCATAATCGCGCCAGTGGCCGGCGGCGACCATGCGGCCGTAGAGGTCGAGGATGCGCTTCAATTCGCGGCGGTCGAAGGCGGTAACAGAACGCCGATCCCGCGGATGCGGAAACGGCGTGATCACACTCAAGCGCTTTTGGCCTTGGGCGCGGTCGCGCGCCTCGTCTTGAGCTGCGAAATTTCCATGCGCAGCAGCGCCACCTCCGCCTCCAGCTCCATCAGCCGGGCGCGGCCGGGGTCGCAATCCTCGCCGCACGGGGTGCCGTAGGGCAGGAAGCCGGGGCTGTAGTGGACGCTGTCGACCGGCACCGGCTTGGCGGGGATGCCGACCATGGTGGCGCCGGGGGCCACGTCGCGGGTGACGACGGCATTGGCGCCGACCTTGGCGCCCTCGCCGACCTCGACCGGGCCCAGCACCTGCGCGCCCGAGCCGATGACGACATTGCTCATCAGCGTCGGGTGGCGCTTGCCGCCGACGCCGGTCGACGGATTGGTCCCGCCCAAAGTGACGTTCTGGTAGATGGTGACATTGTCGTGGATTTGGGCGGTCTCGCCGATCACCGTGAAGCCGTGGTCGATGAAGAAATTGCGGCCGATGCGGGCACCGGGATGGATGTCGATCGCGGTCAGGAAGCGGGCGAGGTGGTTGACCAGACGCGCCAGGAAATAGAGCTCACCGCCGTACAGCCAGTGGCCGACGCGGTGGAAGGCAAGCGCCCACACGCCCGGGTAGAGCAGGACTTCCCAGCGCGAGCGCGCCGCCGGGTCGCGGGCCTTCACCGAGTCCAGATAATCGAGCAGCGCCAGTGCCAAGCGCGAAGTCCTTCCGTGATTGCGCCGCCAATTTAAGTCGGCGGGCGGGCAAATGCCAGCCGGCCCGCCCGATTTGCGCGCCGAAGCCGCTTGCGGCCCGGCGCCCGCTTCGTCATTGGCGAAAGCTCAACAGGGGCGGAGGACGTGATTTCTCCCGAATGGCTGGCCGACCCGGCGACGCTGGCGCCGTTCATCCTGATCGGCTTTGCCGCCCAGTTGGTCGATGGCGCGCTCGGCATGGCGTTCGGCCAGATTTCCAGCACCCTGCTGATCGCCTGGGGGGTGCGGCCCGACCGCGCCTCGGCCAGCGTCCATGCCGCCGAGACCTTCACCACGGCGGTGTCGGCGATCAGCCATGTCGCCCATCGCAACGTCGACTGGCGGCTATTCCTGCGGCTGGTCATCCCCGGCGTAATCGCCGGGGCGGCGGGCGCCTACGTGCTGACCGCCAACGCCGACCGGGCCAAACCGTTCGTCCTGGTCTATCTGACCGGCCTCGGCATCTACCTCTTCTATCGCGGCGTCATGCACCGCCATACCGAGCGGCGGCCACGGATCGTCGAGCCGTTGGGCGTCATCGGCGGCTTCCTCGATGCCGCCGGCGGTGGCGGCTGGGGGGCGATCGTCACCTCGAACCTGCTGGTCCAGGGCAGCAACCCGCGCAAGACCATCGGCACCGTCAACACCGCCGAATTCTTTTTGACGGTCACCATCTCGGCGACCTTCATTGCCGTCATGGGCTGGGAGGCCTTCACCATGGCGACATTGGGCCTGCTGATCGGCGGCGTCGCCGCCGCCCCGTTCGGCGCCTACATCGCCAAGCGCGTCAACCCCGACCGGCTGCTGACGTTCGTCGGCCTCGTCATCACCTTGACCAGCGGCTACGGCCTGTATCGCGCGCTCGTCTGAGCGTTTTCGCCACATCAATTCGTGTCAACGCGCAGGGAATCCTGCTAGAGGACATCGCCTTCCGAATTGTTGCCGCCAGGGAGAGCCCCATGGGATTCGCGGTTCAGCTCAAGGACTCGCTGCAACGCCGGGAAGGCCAGGTTTCCGACGAGTTCGAGAAGGGCGATGGCCCGGAACTGATCCTCTCGCGCTATCTGATGGCGGTCGAGGCCGAGGCGGAAAGCTATATCCTCACGTCCATCTTGCTTGTCGAAGGTGATCGCCTGCGGCATGGCGCCGCCCCCAGCTTGCCGGACGAATATTGCCAGGCGATCGACGGGCTGCCGTTCGGGCCTTGCGCGGGATCGTGCGGGACCGCCGCTTATTACGGCAGGCCGATCTATGTCACCGATATCGCGACGGATCCCTTCTGGGCCGAGTACAAAAATCTCGCCCTCAAGCACGGCCTTCGCGCCTGCTGGTCGACGCCGATCTTCGACGATCAGCGCAATGTCATCGCCACCTTCGCAATCTATCACCCGACGACCGGCGGCCCGACGCTGGAGGAGATAGAATCCATTCAGACGATCACCGAGCACGTCGCTCGCGCCATAACCTGGTCGCGCAGCGCGAAGACTTTAACGGCCAGCCCGGCAAAGCCGGCTTGACGGCCGGACGCGGCTAAAGCGTCGCGTGGACCGTCGCCACCGCTTGCATGATGGCGGCGATGCGGGCGGCGGCCTGGATCACTTCCGACTTGACGTCGTGCTGCTGGAGGACACGCTCGTGGCTGTCGATGCACATGCCGCAGCCGTTCATGGCGCTGACCGCCAGGCTGAACAGTTCGAAGTCGGCCTTGTCGATGCCCGGCGAGCCGATGATGTTCATTCTCAGCTTGGCCGGCAGGGTCGCATAGACCGGGTTCGAGGCCAAATGGACGAAGCGGTAATAGACATTGTTCATCGCCATCACCGCCGCCGCGCCGCGCGCCGCATTGGCCGCCTCGGGCGACAATTTGGGGGCGCATTCGGCCTCCGCCGCCGCCACCAACGGCCGATGGCCGCTGCCATGGGCGCAGGCGAGGATCAGCCCGTACTTGCGCTGATCGCTCAGGGTCTGGTCGCTCAGCAGCGAGGAGACGTTGAGTCGCAAGTCCTTGGCATAGTCGGGCAGAGTGTCGGCGAATTCCTTGAGCGAATGCATGTCGGGTCCTCAAAAAGTGCGACGGCGGGAGCGAGGGGGCGCGCTCCCGCCGTCTGCTGCTCGCGGTTCGGGAGGGAAACGCAGCAGGTTCGGTGAGCCGTCGCGTTACGCGGCGGGCTGCAAGGTTTCCTGACCCTCGGTCCAGTTGCACGGGCACAGTTCGTCGGTCTGCAGCGCGTCAAGCACGCGCAATGTCTCGGCCGGGTTGCGACCGACGTTGAGGCCGTTGACGGTGACGTGCTGGATAACATTGTCGGGGTCGACGATGAAGGTCGCGCGGTAAGCGACGCCTTCCTCGGGCGACAGGATGCCGAGCGCCTCGGCCAATTCCTTTTTGTTGTCGGCCAGCCACGGGAAGTCGGCTTGCGCCAATTCCTCGTCGGATCGGCGCCAGGCGAAATGGACATGGGCGGTGTCGGTCGAGGCGCCAATCAGCACCGCGTCGCGGTCGGCGAAGTCCTTCTTCAGCTCGCCATAGCCGACAATCTCGGTCGGGCAGACGAAGGTGAAGTCCTTGGGCCAGTAGAAAAGGATTTTCCACTTGCCGTCGGTCCGCGACAAATCGAGCGTCTCGCCATCGGGCAAAGCGGACGTGCCCTGCTGGACGGGGACGGTGAGAGGGGGAAGCTGGTCGCCGACGGTAAGCATGGTGTCTCCTGTTTGTGCAAATGCGAAAGCGCGTGTGCATTGCAGCATCTAGGAAGTTGGACTTAATCGTTCAAGGCGATTATATCGATTGGATTAATCGGATTTGCCAATGACAGTCCATTTGCCGACCTTGAAGCAGTTGCAATATCTGGTCGCGCTGCGACAGCACGGCCATTTCGGCAGAGCGGCGGAATCCTGCTTCGTAACCCAGTCCACCTTGTCGGCGGGGCTGCGCGAATTGGAAACCCTGCTCGGGGTCACTTTGGTTGAGCGGACCCGGCGGGTGGTGCGCTTCACGCCGCTCGGCCAGCGCATTTCCGACAAGGCGCTGCGCATCCTGCGCGAAAGCGAGGAGCTCGCCGATCTCGCCCGCGCCGAAAGCCAGCCGCTGACCGGCGAGCTGCGCATGGGCGTTATCCCGACCATCGCCCCGTTCCTGCTGCCGGCGATGCTGCCGCGCCTGAGGCGCGAATGGCCGAGCCTCAAATTGTTCCTGCGCGAGGAGGCCAGCCAGGCCGCCTGCGACGCCTTGCACCGCGGCCAGCTCGACTGCGTCCTGCTCGCCATGCCTTATGCCTGCGGCGAGGTCGACGTCGCCGTTCTGTTCGACGACCCTCTCTATGTCGCCTTCCCCAAGGGGGAGGCGCCTGGCGAGGGGGCGGTCGCGCCGGGCGCCATCGACGAGACTCGACTGTTGCTGCTCGAGGACGGCCATTGCCTCAAGGACCACGCCTTGTCCGCCTGCAACCGGCCGGAGCTGCGCGCCGAGGCGACGATGATGGGCACCTCTCTCCACACTTTGGTGCAGATGGTCGACAACGGCCTCGGCCAGACTTTCGTGCCGGCGATGGCGATCGAGGCCGGCATCCTCGACGGCACCCAGATTGTCGCCCGGCCCTTACGCTCGCACTATAATTACCGGCGCATCGCTTTGGCCTGGCGCAAGTCGAGCCCACGCGAGGAAGAATTCGGCCTGCTCGCCGGCACCCTGCGCGAGATTGCCCGCGAGGTGATCCCGCAATTGGCGGCGTGACGGGCGGGCTCTGGGCCCGCGCCGCGCCAGCCGCGGGCTATTTGGCGATCGCGGGCTCGGCGATGCCGACGGGTTCGACCGGCCTCGCCTTTTGCGGGAGATCAAAGCGGTCGGCGTTCATCACCTTGGTCCAGGCGGCAATGAAGTCGCGGACGAACTTCTCCTCATGGCCTTTCTCGGCATAGACTTCCGCCGTCGCCCGAAGCTGGCTGTTCGAACCGAAAATGAGGTCGGTGCGTGTCGCCCGCCATTTCTCCCGTCGGCCGGCGCGGTCATAGCCGATGAACTCCTCGTCGCCGCTGGCGTCAACCACCTGCCAGAAGGTATCGTTGTCGAGCAGGTTGACGAAGAAATCGTTGGTCAACTGGCCCTTGCGCTCGGTTAAGACGCCGAGGGACGTGTCCTTGTAATTGGCGCCAAGCACCCTGAGGCCGCCGATGAGCACCGTCATTTCCGGCGCCGACAGCCCGAGCAGCGAAGCACGGTCAATCAACAGCTCTTCGGTCTTCACCGAATGCTTGGTCTTGAGATAGTTGCGGAATCCGTCGGCGGCCGGTTCCAGGGCCGCGAAGCTTTCTTCGTCGGTCCATTCCTGGGTCGCGTCGCCGCGGCCGCCGATGAACGGCACGCTGACGTGAAATCCGGCGTCCCGCGCCGCCTTCTCGACCGCCGCGGTGCCGGCCAGGACGATCGCGTCGGCCATCGACAGGGGGCCGCGCAGCTCGTCGATCCGGGCAAGGATCATGGCCAGCTCGTCCGGCTCGTTGACCGCCCAGTTCTTCTGCGGATCGAGCCGCAGGCGCGCGCCGTCGGCGCCGCCGCGATGATCCGATCGGCGATAGGTCGAGGCAGACGCCCAGGCCGTCTTGACCAGCTGGCCGATGCTGAGCCCGGCCGCCATGATCCTGGCGATGAATGCCGTGACGTCGGCGTCCGAGGGCATGGTGCCGGCCGGCACCGGGTCCTGCCAGATCAAATCCTCGGCTGGCACTTCCGGCCCGAGATAGCGGACCTTGGGCCCCATGTCGCGATGGGTGAGCTTGAACCAGGCCCGCGCCCAGGCGTCCTTGAACGCCTCGTGGTCGGCGCGGAATTTCTGCGAGATCTTGCGAAGCTCGGGATCCTCCCGCAGCGCCATGTCGGCGGTGGTCATCATCGTCGGCACCCGCTTGCTGGGGTCGTGGGCGGCCGGCGCCATGTCCTCGGGCTTCTGGTCGATCGGCTGCCATTGCTTGGCACCCGCAGGCGACCTCACCAACTCATATTCGTAATCGAGCAAGAGGCGGAAATAATTGTCCGACCATTCGGTCGGGGTGTTCACCCAGGAGCCTTCGATGCCGCTGGTGATCGTATGCTCGCCAAAGCCGCTCTCGTGGGCGCTGGCCCAGCCAAGGCCCTGGAGCGTGATGTCGGCGGCCTCCGGGGCGGCATCGACCAGGCTCGGGTCGCCGGCCCCGTGCGCCTTGCCGAACGTATGGCCGCCGGCGGTCAGCGCGACCGTTTCCTCATGGCTCATCGCCATGCGCTCGAAGGTGATCTTGATGTCGCGCGCCGATTGCAGCGGATCGGGGTTGCCGCCCGGGCCTTCCGGGTTGACGTAGATCAGGCCCATCTGGATCGCCGCCAGCGGATTCTCCAGCTCGAGCTGCTCCTCGGGAAGGATGCGGGTCTTGTTGCCTTCCTGGCCGACCCACTGCTCCTCGCTGCCCCAATAGACGTCGCGTTCCGGTTCGTAGATGTCCTCGCGGCCGCCGCCGAAGCCGAAGGTCGGCCCGCCCATCGATTCGATGGCGACATTGCCGGCGAGGATGAACAGATCGGCCCAGCTGATGTGCTGGCCGTATTTGCGCTTGATCGGCCACAGCAGCCGCCGTGCCTTGTCGAGATTGCCATTGTCCGGCCAGCTGTTGAGCGGGGCGAAGCGCTGGTTGCCGCTGTTGGCGCCGCCGCGCCCGTCGGCGGTGCGATAAGTGCCGGCGGCGTGCCAGGCCATGCGGATGAAGAAGGGGCCGTAATGGCCATAATCGGCCGGCCACCAAGGCTGGCTGTCGGTC
>DAIPLM010000134.1:0-5315 GCA_036769205.1 Sphingomicrobium sp. | reverse complement strand
CCAGCCGCAAACCGGCGGCGCGACCGAAGAAAGCATCTTGGTCGAAGGAACTCGGGCCGACCCGCGGGCGATGGTCGTCGACACCATCAACCGCGCCGGAGTCGTGCCGCTGGCCCGCTTCGAGGAAAAGATCTGCCCTGGCGTCGTCGGGCTCGCCCCCGCCCCGGCGGAAAAGGTGCTGCAATTGATCCGCGCCGACGTCGCCGCGCTTGGCGGCAATCTGCAGAAAATCGGCTGCACCGCCAACGCCACCGTCATCTTCACCCCGGAGCCCGCCGAATTCGTCAAGAAGCTGGCGGTGAAGCAGCCGGGCTTCTTCAATTTCAGCCCCGCCGGTCTGAAGCAGTTCACGGCGACGCCCCGGCCGGTGGTCAGCTGGCACGTTACCGAGGTCCGCGACCGCGACGGCAACGAGCTCGGCAATTCGCGCGAACTCGGCATGGCCAAGGCCAGGATCCTCGATCAGCCGGCGGCGGCTGGCGCGCCGATGAACGCCCGCGTGCTCCGCAACACCGGCGCCACTCACCTCTACACCAGCAGCCGGGAAGAGATGTTGTTCGGTTTCGCGGTGGTCGACGCCGCCCGCATCCAGGGCAAGACCATGGAGCAACTGGCGGCACTGGCGACCCTGCACCTGATGCTCGACATCAAGCAGAATGCGAGCGCCAACAATCCGGCCTCGATCCTGTCCCTGTTTGACGAACGCCCCACCGGCGCGGCGGTGCCGGACGGCTTGTCGAACTTCGACCGGGCTATGATCGAAGGGCTGTACCGGCCGCAGGAGAACAATCGCAGCGCCATCCAGCAGCTGAGCCAAATCGCCGCCGCCGTCCGCAAGGCCAGCGACCGGTAAGCGACCAGCCAAGGCGCCGGCGGCAATCGCGGCCTGTCGGTTCGTCGAAAAATTGGCGACACCAACTGTCGCACTCATGTAATACAGTCCCCGCGAGATGCGCATGGCGTGGCCGGGTTGCTGGAGCTTTTTCAGCAAGACCTCATGGGTTGCTCATGCCGCTCATCGTCGCCCGGCCTAGGAGCAGGCTCGGACCAGGGGAGAGTAAAGTGAACCGCATGCCTGTTTTCATCGCCGCTTTGCTGGCGGCAACCGCCGCCACCCCGGGCCTGGCCCAGGTCGGCGTTCGCGCCTCGACATCGACGGAGCAGCCGCAAGAGGAATCAATCATCGTCCAGGGCCAGCGGCGCCAGATTGCCCAGGCGCTGCGCAAGCTCATCGCGCCGACCGACAGCGAGCAATTGGCGCGCTTCGAGGATGCGGTCTGCCCGATCGTCATCGGCATGCCGAAGGACTGGACGGCGAAATTGACGCGGATGATCCGCGACAATGTCACGGCGGTCGGCGGCAAGGTCGGCAAACCGGGTTGCACCATCAACGCGGCGGCGATCTTCATCGATCAGCCGCTGGAGCTGATCAAGGCCTTCGCCGAGGCCGAGCCGGGCTTCTTCAACATGACCCCGCGCGAGCTGACGCAGTTCACCGCCGTCCAGCGGCCGGTGGCAAGCTGGCACGTTACCGACATGCGCGGCCGCGACGGCGAGGAGTTGGGCGGCGTCCGCAGCATCGTCGACCCGGGCAGCGGCGCCCATTTGCCGGTCGACAGCTCGGCGAAGGTCACGCGCGGGATCACGGTCGGCAGGCTCGTCTCGCCGGTCCGCGAGGACATGCTGGTCGGCTTCGTCGTCATTGACCGACAGCAGACGCCGGGCCGAAGCCTGCGCCAGCTCGCCGACCTCGCCACCATGCATCTGCTGCTCGATGTCAACCAGGAGGCCGGGGCGCGCGACCCGGGATCGATCCTGTCCCTATTCGAGCAGCGCGGCGACGGCTCGCCAGCGCCGATGCGGCTGTCGCAGTTCGACCGCGGCGCGCTGCGCGGCTTCTACACCCAGCGCGAGAACAATCGCAGCGCCCGGCAGCAGGCCGAAAACATCGCCCGGGCGATCGAAAAAGGCGCCGGCGAGGAGCCGGGCAGGCCCTAGCGCCTGGCGGTTGCCTTCTGCTCGGCGGGGCTCAGCGAGCCGTCCTTGTTGCTGTCGGCGCGGTCGAACTGGGCCATTGCCGGCGTCCGGTTCTCGGCCAGGCTGACCTTGCCGTCCTTGTTGGTGTCGAGGCGGCCCAGTACCGGCGTCGCATTGCCCCTGGGGACTGGGACGGCAACCAGCGGGGCGTTGAATTCCTGGAGCGACACCGAGCCGTCCTTGTTGGTATCGAGCTTGCGGAAGGATTCCTCGCGCTGGCGCAGCAGGGTGGCCTTGCGGGTGGTCAGCACCTTGACCTCCGCCGACTCGATCTCGGCGCGCTCCATGAAGCCGTCCTTGTTCGAATCGACGAGGACGAAGCTATTGTCGACCTTCTGCATGAAACTGGTGCGGGTGATGTTCTGGGCGGTCGGCGCCGCGGTGCTGGTGGTTTGCGCGGCGGCGGCGGTGGCGACGGTGGTCAGGAAAGCGGTCAACAACAAGCGATGAGTCACGGTCAATTCTCCGATGGACGGCCAGGCGGCGGCGACAGGTAGCGGCACGCGCCCGCCTTGAAAAGCCGCCCGTCTAATGCGCAAACCACCGTTGCCGCACGATGAACGGGCTATTTGACGAGGCCGCCGGCGCGCATCTCGGCAACGCTGACGACGCCATCCTTGTCGGCATCCATCCGGTCGAAATTGGCGAGCTTGGCGGTGCGATATTCGACCAAGGTCACGTGCTGGTCCTTGTTAATGTCGGACTGGGCGAGCAGCGGCCCAGCGTCGGGCGACGGTGGCGTCACGGCCAGCTTGACGAACTCGGCCTGATTGATCTGTCCGTTGCGGTCGCTGTCGAGCTGGGCGAACAAGGCGCGGTTGCGCTGGGCGGATTCGGCCACCGCCACCGCCCGCTGGAAAGCCTCGACCTCGGCCTTGACCAGCTTGCCGTCCTTGTCAGCGTCGATCTTGCGGAACTCCTGGTCCATCACCGTCAGGAACTGGGCGCGGGCGACTGGCTGGACCGATTGCGCCGCGGCCGCGCCCGGCACCGCCGCGACCAGACAAAAAGCAAGGCAAAGACGCAAACCAAACTCCATCGTTCCAGAACCCGAGCGAGGCTGCTTAGCCTCGCCGCGCCCAAAGCGGAAGCGGGTGGACAATTTCAAGTTAGCGACAAGTAAACCACGATGAATTCGCGACATTCGCGCATTCATTATCATGCGTTCATAATATTTACGGGCAATTTCCGTGCGCTTGATAAATAAAAGTTAAACTCAGGCCGGTTCTCTCTGGCTACGCGTCGGGCGCCTGTGCTTAGCTGGCTTGGAGCCGTGCGTCCGCACTGCGTGAAATCAAGGGGAAACAATCGTGAAATTGAGAATGCTTGCCGCCGCGTCGGCGATTGCACTGACCGCCGCTTTGTCGTCGGCGCCGGCCGCCGCTCAAGATGCCTGCGAACTCGATGGAACATCCACGACTTCGAGCTTTCCGTCCGCCAATTCGCTGACTTGCGGCACCAACGCGACGACGCTCGGATCCGATACGACGGCAATCGGCGTCGACGCCTATGCGTTTTTCGACGGCAGCACGGCCATTGGCGGCGATTCCTTTGCTCATATTGGCGGGCATTTCGGCCCCATCCCGTTGCTGTCCGAGCCTGATCCGGCCATCGCCGGGGCGACGGCCGTCGGCTCGCAGACCTATGCCTTCGGATTCGGCGCTGTCGCGGTCGGCGCGCAGGCGGGAATTGGCACACTAACGGACAATGGCGGCGGCACCGGTTCGCTAACTGGGTTCAATTTCACGACCGCCATCGGCGCATTGTCCAGGATCACCGCCGCCGGCGGGACCGCGATCGGCTATGACTCGACGGTGACGGCGGCCAATTCCACCGTCCTCGGCCTCAACGCATCGGACGGCGGGTTCGGCAACGTCGTCACGCTTGGCGCCAACACCACCGCCACCGCCGCCAACCAGGTCAATGTCGGCAATCGCACGATCGGCAGCCTGGCCGCCGGCGTCGCCGCGAGCGACGCGGTGAACCTTGGACAGATGAATGCCGCCATTGCCGCGCTGCCCAGCGGCGATGAGCCATTCTTCGACGCCAACAGCAGCTATGCCCCCGCTGCGGCCACCGGTTCCGAGACCGTTGCCGCCGGCGGCGGCTCCGTCGCCAGCGGCAGCTACGGCACCGCGGTCGGCGGCAATTCGCTGGCGTCCGGGGAATTTGCCACCGCCTTCGGCAACTTTGCCCGCGCGGACGGCGACGATGCAACCGCCGTCGGCGTGAATTCCTATGCCGGCGCATTCGGCACCGCGTTCGGCTTTGGCGCCCAGGCGACCGGCTTTCCTTCGACGGCGATCGGCATCAACGCGATTGCGTCCGGCGACTGGTCGACCGCGCTTGGCTATTTCACGACTTCGGGCGGATATGCTTCGACCTCGCTCGGCGTGATGGCCAATGCGGCGGGCGCTGAAACTGTCGCCATCGGCGATTCGACCAGCGCCACCGGCGCCAATTCGGTGGCCGTCGGCAGCTACGCCTCGGATGGCGGCTTCGCCAACTCCGTCGCGCTTGGCTACGGCAGTGTCGCCACAGCCGACAACCAGGTGCAGGTCGGCGGCCGCATCATCAGCGGCGTCAACGATGGGGTCGCCGCGAGCGACGCCGCGAACCTTGGGCAAATGCAGGCGGTCGATACCGCTCTGCAGACCCAGATCACCAGCAACGACGGCGACATCAGCGCGCTGCAGGGGCAGGTGGCGACCAACAGCGGCGACATCGGCACGCTCCGGACCGACGTCAGCACGCTCCGCACCGACGCCGACTCGCTGCGCACCGACGTCAACACCATCGCCGGCAGCGTCGGCACCCTGCAGACCCAGGTCGGCACGCTGCAAAGCGACGTCGGCACGCTGCGCACCGATGTCGACACGTTGCGCACCGACACCAATGTCCTGCGCACCGACGTCAATAATCTGGCGACCGAAAACCTCGCCCAGCAGACCCAGATCGACCAGAACTCGACGGATATCGCGACGCTGCAGTCCGACACCGCCGACCTGCAATATCTGGACGTCAACTCGACCGGCGGGACTCCGGCGAGCGCGACCGGCACCGACGCCATCGCCATGGGCAATGGCGCCGCCGCGTCGGGCACCGACAGCGTTGCCATCGGTCATAACGCGGTCGCGCAGAACGGCGCCGCGGTGTCGATCGGCGCCGGCAATATCGCCGACGGCGAAGGCGCGGTGGCGATCGGCGATCCCAACCTGGCGCTGGGCCAGGGGGCGGTCGCGATGGGCAATGAAAACAGCGCCGTCGGTGAAGGCGCG
>DAIPLM010000133.1:0-5327 GCA_036769205.1 Sphingomicrobium sp. | reverse complement strand
CCGCGCGTTTCAAGGCCTGCTCGATCTCATTGCTGTACTGGGCACCGCCCTTGATGTGGCGGTCCCACCAGACCGAATGCCCGGCCCTCTCGAGCGCCAGTGCCAGGCTGCGCGCCCGCGGCAGATCCTCGCGGTCATAGCTCAGGAATACGCCGGCCATGCATCGCACCTTCGGCTCGATGGTGCGTTGAAAGGGTCAATGACGCAAGCTTGTGCGCTAGCTAAGTTTTGCGCCATCTATCTTGCAGTCATAGGGCAGATTCGGCTCGAAGCAGAAGTCCGGCCATTTGCCGCTGGCCTGCCAATACTCAAGGAGACCGGCGCGCTTTGCGATCGCCATGAACTTTGGATCCTGTCGAACCTGTGCCAGCTCAGGCCGGAAGAAGGACTCCGAAATCACGCCGAGATCGTCGGGCTTGGCCCATTTACCCAGGATCGCAAGCACCTTGTCCGGCTTCCCAAAGGCACCATTGGCAAGAATCGCGAATCCCACGCCCGCGCTTGGATTGCGCATACTTGCAAAGATTTGGTCGATCTTGCTGAGAAAGGCCGTGATGTTTGCCGGCGAAGGATCAATCCGCGTTTGGAGGAGCATCCGTTGCATCCCGCCAGGCGTGTCGGATTCCTCCATTGCAAGGGCAAGTTTCGGGTCGCCGTAGCGGAATAGAAATCGGTATTGTGCATCGCGCAGGGCCCTGGTGCCGGCCCAAAGTCGCTCGGCGTTGTGCAATTCCCGTTCCGCCGCCTCGGTCCGCCCCGAATAAGCGAGCATCTGCACGTAAGAGCTGAAGGCGGACGGGGAGAGGGGATCGAGGTCAGCGGCCTGCTTGGCGAACTTTACTGCTTCGTCCATTCGCCCGACCCGCCCCAACGCGTAAGCATAGCCGTTAAGCGCGTCAGCTTCGTCAGGGCTTTGCCGGACGGCGCGTTCGACGAGCGCCATATACGGCCCAAATGAGCGGGGCGGGGCCAGTGCCGCTTCCGCCAGCAGGGCTTCGGCCATCCTCGGTTCGACCTGCCTCGCCTGGCTAATATGGTTGCGAAGCGTGGCGATGGTGCCCGGATCGGGCCGCTCCCCTTCGTTGCCGACCACGCTGACGCTATCCAACTCGGCGAGCAGCAGCCGGCGCCATGCGGGAGCGAAGCGGGGCGCATCGTGGATCACCTCCAGCAGCATAGGAACGACTGGTCGCGCGTCATCGCTGAGGATGTCCTCGAGGCGCGCGCAGGCATTCAGGTAGGTCTTCAACGTCTCCCGCTTCAGTCGCTTGTCCGCTTGCATGCCGTCCATGGTGCAGCCGAGCACCCGTGCCGAGGTAAAGGCGACTTGCCGCTTGAGGTCGGGGAGGTTGCCCGCTGGCTGCTCGAAATCGCTTGCCCAGAGAATCGTGTGATCGCCGGACATCAGCACGACGCTGGCGCGAACCGCATGATCGGATTGGGCGCTCGCGGCCTGCAGCATTAGGTCTGGGCGTTGCTTCTGTCCTTCGCTTTGGCTGACCAGGCGGAAAGACTCCGACTGGACGCCGGCGAGGCTGCCCAGGTTCACGGTCAGGTCGTGCGCGAGGTCGACCGAGGCGCGGTCGGTGTTTGCGGCCGTCACGGAAACCAGCGCCGGGCCTTTGTCAGCCCAAGGTCGCCACACAAGGGCGACGGCAATGGCGCCGAGGAGCAGGACGATCGACACCCATGCCCCCGGGCGCAGCCAGAAGCGCTCCGACGATGCCACTGTCGGCGCAACCTTTGCCGTTGCATGGTCGGGTGGGATGGCGCCGGCCATGGCTTCGACATCAGCCAGCAAAGTCCTAAGCAGCGCCGGCCTGCCTCGGCCTTTCCATTGCGAAAAGTCGATCGTCTGGAACTGCCGAAAGCCGAGCGGCGGCTCGGTGCGATCGAGGGAGACCGGGACCAGCCGACCGCTGTCCCGCCCCGCGGCCGCCTCGTCTCGCACCCAGGCGGACTCGATCGATTGCGCCGACCACAGGACGACGACGGCATCGGATGCCTTCAAAGCCTCGTCGATGACCTTGGCATATTGCGTGCCGCCACGAACGTGCAGATCCCACCACACAGAATGGCCGGCGCGCTCCAGCGCTTGTGCAATCGCTCGCGCCTTGGCACCATCGTCGCGATCATAGCTCAGGAAGACTTGCGCCATCGAGCCCCCAGTCGAGTAATGGTGCGAGTAAACGCAGTCCCTTGCAAGCGCTGGCAACCATCAAGGCGGTTGGCAAGCCGGCGGACCGGCCATAGAAGCGCTTCCGCGACAGCAGCCGCCGGCTGCCCTTGAGGAAGCACCGACCCGATGGCCCGACCGCGCTTCAACCGTGTCCTGCTGAAGCTGTCGGGCGAGGCGCTGATGGGGCCCGGCCAGTTCGGCATCGATCCCGAAACCGTCGCCGGCCTCGCCGCCGAGATCGCTGCCGCCAAGGCCACCGGCCACGAATTGTGCGTCGTCGTCGGCGGCGGCAACATCTTCCGTGGCATGGCCGGCGCCGCCAAGGGCATGGACCGCGCCCAGGCCGATTATATCGGCATGCTGGCGACGGTGATGAACGCGTTGGCGATGCAGAACGCGCTCGAGCAATTGGGCGTCGAGACCCGCGTCCAGTCGGCGATCAAGATGGAGCAGGTGTGCGAGCCGGTCATCCGCCGCCGCGCCGAGCGCCACCTCGCCAAGGGCCGGGTCGTGATCTTCGCCGCCGGCACCGGCAGCCCCTATTTCACCACCGACACCGGGGCCGCGCTGCGCGCCGCGGAAATGAGCTGCGACGCCCTGTTCAAGGGCACCAGCGTCGATGGCGTATACGATGCCGACCCCAAGAAGGTCAGCGGCGCCAACCGCTATGAGCGCATCGGTTTCGACCGCGTGCTGGCCGACGACCTCAAGATCATGGACGCCGCCGCCGTCGCTTTGTGCCGCGACAACAATATCCCGATCGTCGTTTTCAACATCCGCCAGCCGGGCAATTTGACCGATGTGCTGGCCGGACGCGGCAAGGCGACCATCGTTCAGAACGAGGAGTGAGACATGCCGACCTATGACAAGTCCGACCTTCAGCGCCGGATGCATGGAGCGGTCGAGGCCCTGAAGCACGACCTTGGCGGGCTTCGCACCGGCCGCGCTTCGACCGCCTTGCTCGATCCGGTGACGGTCGAGGTCTATGGCGCCAACATGCCGCTGAACCAGGTGGCGACGGTCTCCGCGCCCGAGCCGCGCATGATCAGCGTGCAGGTATGGGACCGGGCCAAGGTGATCTCGGTCGAGAAAGCGATCCGCTCGGCTGGGCTGGGGCTCAATCCGATTACCGACGGCCAGCTCATTCGGCTGCCGATCCCCGAGCTGACCGAGGAGCGCCGCAAGGAGCTGGCGAAATTGTGCGGCCAATATGCCGAGAAGGCCCGCATCGCCGTGCGCAACGTCCGCCGCGACGGCATGGATCATCTCAAGACGGACGAGAAAAAGCATGAGATCAGCGAGGACGAGCGCAAGCGGCTCGAGCAGGAAGTCCAGAAGCTGACCGACGACACCATCAAAGACATCGACACCGCCGCTTTTTCCAAGGAACAGGAAATCCTCGGCAAGTGAGCCCGACACCCGCCGCCAAAGCGGGGGCTGAAGCGGGCGCCGCGACGACGAGCGGTTCCGGTGACCACCCCGTGCCGCGCCACGTGGCCATCATCATGGACGGCAATGGCCGCTGGGCGGCCCAGCGCGGGCTGCCGCGGGCGGCCGGGCATCGCGCCGGCGCCGAAGCGGTTCGGGCGACATTGCGCGCGGCGGCCGAGGCGGGGGTCGAGGTGCTGACGCTCTATGCCTTTTCATCGGAGAATTGGCGGCGTTCGGACGAAGAGGTGACCGAGCTCAAGGGTCTGCT
The DNA here is from genome assembly GCA_036769205.1 of Sphingomicrobium sp. Lineage (GTDB taxonomy): Bacteria > Pseudomonadota > Alphaproteobacteria > Sphingomonadales > Sphingomonadaceae > Sphingomicrobium. The sequence continues at coordinate 1,449 of DAIPLM010000133.1, read as the reverse complement.
CGCTTATTATGTCGACAAGGAATTGGAGACGCTCGAGCGCGAGGGCGTGCGGCTGAAATTGATCGGCGACCCGTCGGCGTTCGGCCCGCAGCTGATGCAGCGCCTCGACCGCGCCGTCGAGCGCACCGCCGCCAACGACCGCCTGACCCTGGTCGTCGCCTTGAACTATGGTGCCCGTGCGGAGATCGCCGCCGCTGCCCGGGCGCTGGCGGTGGAAGCCGCCGCCGGCCGCCGCGAGCCGAGCTCGATCGACGAGCAGGTGCTCGGCGAGGCGCTCGACACCGCCGGCCTGCCCGAGCTCGACCTGTTGATCCGCACCTCGGGCGAAGTGCGTCTGTCCAATTTCCTGCTGTGGCAGGCGGCCTATGCCGAACTTTTGTTCGTCGACACCTTGTGGCCCGACTTCGACGAGGCCGCCTTCATGGCTGCCCTCGGCCAGTATTCCGGCCGCCAACGGCGGTTCGGCGGACGATGAGCGAGCTTCTCACCCGCAGCCTCGCCGGCGCCGTCCTCATCTTCGCGGCGCTGCTGACGGCCTATCTCGGCGATTATTATTTCGCCATCTTCGTCGCCTTGGCGTCGGTGATGATCTTCTATGAATGGCGGCGGCTGGTCGCCGGCTGGGGCTTCGGCTGGAAGGCGGCGGGCTTCGTCTATGCCCTGGTCCCGGCGCTCGCCCTGCTGTGGATCCGCGACCGCGCTCCGGACGGATTCTACCTCCTCATCTGGGTGTTCATCGTCACCTGGGCCACCGACATTGGGGCTTATTTCGCCGGCCGCGCCATCGGCGGGCCGAAGCTGGCGCCGTCAATCAGTCCCAACAAGACCATCGCCGGCTTGATTGGCGGCATGCTCAGCGCGGCGCTCGCCGGCTACGCTTGGGTCGAGTTGACGCGCATCTCGGGCGTCTTGTTCTGGCTAGCGCCGCTGTTCGCGCTCGCGGCCCAGGCCGGCGACCTGTTCGAAAGCGGTTTGAAGCGGCGGGCGGGGGTCAAGGACAGCGGCAATTGGCTGCCCGGCCATGGCGGCGCCCTCGACCGGCTCGATGGCCTGGTCGTCGTCGCCGCGCTGACGGCGGCGGCCCAAATCGCGGGCGTATTGCGGTGAAGCGCAAGCTGGCCATCCTCGGCGCCACTGGCTCGGTCGGGAAATCGACCCTCGATTTGGTCGAGCGGTCGCCGGAACGGTTCGAGGTCGTCGCCTTGACCGCGGCCAGCAATGCGGCGGCGCTGGCGGAGGCGGCGAAGCGGACCGGTGCCGGCCTGGCGGTGATCGCCGACGAAGCCCGGCTGCCCGAGCTGCGCGACGCACTGGCAGGCACGGGCTGCCGCGCCGCCGCCGGCCGTGACGCCTTGATCGAAGCGGCGGCGGCGGAGGCGGACTGGGTGATGGCGGCGATCGTCGGTTGCGCTGGGCTGGAGCCGGTGATGGCGGCGGTCGAGGCCGGCC
>DAIPLM010000132.1:0-5419 GCA_036769205.1 Sphingomicrobium sp. | reverse complement strand
ATGCCATAATCGGCGCACTCGCGGCCATAGCCCGAGTGCTTGACCCCGCCGAACGGCATGCGCGAATCCGAGCGGACGTTCTCGTTGACGAAGCTCAGGCCCGCCTCCAATTCCTCGGCGGCGATCCGCCGGCCGCGGTCGAGGTCAGCGGTGATGACGCCCGAGCCGAGCCCGAACTCGCTGGCGTTGGCGATGCGGATGGCGTCGGCCTCGTCCTTGGCGGCGATGATGGCAGCCACCGGCCCGAACACTTCCTCGTCATGCGCCGGCTGGCCCTCGCGGACGTCGGCGAGCACCGTCGCCGGGTACCAGGCGCCGGGCCGATCGGGCACCGCGCCGCCGAGCAGCAGGCGGGCGCCGGCAGCGATGCTGGCTTCGACCTGGACATGGATATGGTCGCGCGCCTCGACGCTCTGCATCGGCCCGAGCCTGGTCGCCTCGTCGCTCGGGTTGGCCATGACGAAGTCCCGCATCGCCGCGACCATCGCTTTCTCGAACGCGTCGCGCACCGCCTCGACGACGATGAAGCGCTTGCCGGCGATGCAGCTCTGGCCGCCATTGACCATCCGCGCCTTGGCGCAAATCCGGGCGGCGGCGGTGATGTCGGCATCCTCGAGGATGACATAGGCGTCCGAGCCACCCAGCTCGAGCACGCACTTCTTGAGGACGCCGCCCGCCGCCGTGGCGACGCTGCGACCGGCGCCGACGCTGCCGGTCAAAGTGACGGCGGCGACATGCTCGTCCTCGATTAGCGCCTTGACGTCGCGGCTCGGCAGCAGCAGCGAGCGGAACAGATCGGGCGGGAAGCCGGCGTCGCGCAGCACCCGCTCGATCGCCAGCGCGCAGCCCGGCACGTTGCTGGCGTGCTTGAGCAGCGCGCCATTGCCGGCCATCAGCGCCGGCGCTGCGAAGCGGATCACCTGCCAGAACGGGAAGTTCCACGGCATCACCGCCAGCACGACGCCCACGGGGTTGAAGGCGACGAACGCCTCGGTGCCGCCGACATCGATCGGCTGCCGGGCCAGATAGCCCTCGGCATGTTCGGCGAACCAGTCGCAGTGGAACGCGCATTTCTCGATCTCGGCGCGGCCTTCGGCGAGCGGCTTGCCCATCTCCTCGGTCATAAGCGCCGCGAACGCGTCTTCGCGCTCGCGCAGGATCGTGGCGGCGCGGCGCAGCCGCTCGGAGCGCTCGGCGAAGGATGTCCGCCGCCACGCCAGGAATGCGTCGTGCGCGGCGGCGGCGGCCGAGCGAGCGTCATCCATAGAATGCGCCTGGTAAGTCCGCCCCGGCTCGCCGGTCGCCGGGTTGATGGTTTGGATCGAATGATGGTCAATAGTCTCGGCCACGGGCCGAGCTTCGTCGAGCTGGTCGCTCATCGCAATGTACCTCCGCTAGCCCGTCATAAAGGGAACCAGCCGGCGGCGGCGGTGTTCCGGCGGGCGACCAAAAGTGGAACAGCGAGAGGGTCTCGGTCAGAGACCGGCCTTGAATCGAGGTGGCAAGACCGCCCGCCTCAAAAATGCCCTACTTAATTAGTGTTATTGACTTGGGCGAGCCGTGACGCCGTGGCAGCCTCGGCGAATAGTCTGCGTGGAAGGGGATCGTCATGAAAAAGTGGCTCACTATGTTCACCCTGGCCAGCCTGCTGGCGTCGCCGGCTTGGGCAGGCGTCCGCGACGCGGCATTCGCGACCAGCGCGGATCCCACGCGGGCCGAGTCGAGCATGTTCATCGGCTTGAATTATGGCGTTGCGTTCGACCGGAAAGCGCGTGCACGACACGTACGCGCGTCTTTCAAGGTCGCCCGGATGGTCAAGACTTCCGATGCCCAGTTTCGCGTCGGCGAAGGGCTCGCGCTGACGGCTGCGAAGGATGGCGTGCCCACGTTCCACGTTGGCGGTCAGGACATCGGAAGCAAGGCCGGCAAGGCGAATTTGAACACCGGCGGAACCGTCGCCATCGCCGTCGTGGCCGTCTTGGCGGTCGGCGCCGTCGCCGCTTATTACGCGCTGCGCGATCCTTGCGACCACAGGGAATGCGAGTGATATTCTAGGCCATCGGGGCAACCCGCGCCTCACACCCGCTCGATCGCCCCCGGCGGCTTGGATGTGCAGTCAGCCTTCGGACAGCCGATGATCTGGATCAACTCGACCTGGGCACCAGGGATTAGGGTTCAGATCAGGAGGAATTCGTGAACCAGGCGCAGTCCACTGGTCGCTACAGCGTCGCATCGATCACCTTGCATTGGCTCATGCTTCTGCTGCTCGCCGCAGTCTATGCGGCCATCGAGCTTCGCGAGGTCTTCCCCAAGGGCAGCGAGCCGCGAGATGCCTTCAAGATGTGGCACTTCATGCTCGGCTTGTCGGTGCTCGGACTCGTCTGGCTCCGGATCGCCGCACGGCTGCTGTGGGCGGCGCCGCGCGCATCGCCCGGCGAGCCAGGTTGGCGGCACGTCATAGCCAGCGTCACCCATGTCGCGCTTTACATCTTCATGATCGCAATGCCGATCGCCGGCTGGCTGATCCTGAGCGCCGAGGGAAAAGCCATCCCATTCTTCGGTTTCGAGCTGCCCGCCCTCGTCGGCGCGAACGAACAGCTCGCCGAGCGAACCGAGGAGATTCACGAACTTGGCGGCACGATCGGCTACTGGCTGATCGGCATCCACGCGGCCGCATCTTTATTCCACCACTACGTCCTGCGGGATCGCGTTCTTGCGCGAATGCTGCCCGTCCGGACTTAAGGCCATAATTGGCCAACCGATGGAGGTCCCTATGAAGCCCCGCCTGCGAGGCTTGTTGAGCACGGCTTTGATCGCGCTGTTGCTGCCCGCCTGTGACGCCGCGCCAACTGCGCAGTTGCACAAAACGCAGCAAGAAAGTCCGGCCGTGATCCAGACGCCCGAGTCGATCGCCGTTGAACATCACGAGCTCCATGAGGTCCTCGCCCAGGCCACAGCGAAAGGCGGTGAGTTGGCCACCGCCGCCGCCGACCTGGAAGCCGCACTGGCGCCGCATTTCAAGCGCGAGGAGGAGATCGCATCGCCGCCGCTCGGACTCTTGCCGACCCTCGCGCGGGCCGATGCGACCGTGGAGATGAGGTCCGTCCTTCCCCTGACCGACGCACTCGAGCGCGAGCTTCCGCAAATGCTCCGCGAACATGATGCCATCCGGGCAGCGACAGCCAGGTTCAGGGCGACGGCCGAACGCCTGGGCCAACCGGATTTTGTGCGCTTCGCCGATACACTCGCGGCCCACGCCCGGCAGGAAGAGGAAATCCTCTATCCCGCCGCGATCCTCGTTGGCCGCTATGTCGCGCGGACCGCACCCCGACAGTGACAACCGGGGGCAAGTCGCCGGTCGTGCAATGGCGAAGTTGCCCCGTATGCTCGTGATCCGCTAGGTCTAGGGCGTAGGGAACTGAAAAGCAGGCGGTCCATAGTTTCCCGCCAATGGAGATCGCACGATATGATCGACGCCGCCGTTGCAATCCTGCGCGACAATCGGCTCGCGTCTCTGGCCACGACGGGACTTGATGGTTGGCCGCACTGCACGATGGTGGGCATCGCCAACGAAGGGCCGCGCATCTACTTCGTGGTGTCGCGCACCAGCCGGAAACTGGCGAATATAAAGAATGATGATCGCGTGGCGCTCGCCATTGGCAGGGACGTCATCGAGCCGTCGAGCATCAGGGCTTTGTCGGTGGCCGCGCGGGCATCGGAAATCGGCGATGACGACGAGAGGCTAAGCGCAATTCGCCTTTTGCTCGCCAAGCGGCCAGCCCTGAACAGGCTCGAAAAGCCGCATCTGGAGCGGGCCGCGGTCATGGTCGCCATCCCCGAAGTCATCCGAGTGCTCGATTATTCCAAGGGCTATGGTCACTCTGTCCTTCTAAGGCTGTCCGCGGATGGCCGGCTGGCGGGCGTGGAAGAACAGCAGCATGATTGGGGCTACGGCGAAGCGTTCAAGCCGGTGACGTGATGCTCGGCACTCAAGGGAAGGCGCCATGGAAGACAAAGCAATAGAAATCCTGGATTCGCATCGCACCATGGCGATCTCCACCGTGCGTCCCGATGGCTGGCCGCAGACGACTATCGTGGGTTACGCCAATGACGGCCTGCTCATCTATTTCCTGATTTCGCGCAAGAGCCAGAAGCTGGCCAATATACAAAACGAAAACCGGGTGGCGGTCGCCATTGGCAGCGAACCGAAGACCATGGACGAGGCCCAGGCCGTCTATGCTGGGGCCCTCGCCTCCGAAGTCACGGATCCTGAGCAGCGCAAACATGCCTGGCATTTGCTGACCCACCGCCATCCCAACCTGGCCGGGTTCGATCCCCCGCCCAAATCCGACGCGGCCGTTATGCGCGCGATGTGCAAATATGTGTCGATCCTCGATTTCACCCAAGGGCTTGGCCACACCGACGGTCTCACCGTGGGCAGTGGCGGAATCTCGATCATGGACCCCGCGAGGACGGACGATTGGGGACTATCCGCGGCCGCCCGGAAAACTGGCTCCTAGCTCACTCCCACTCGATCGTTCCCGGCGGCTTCGAGGTGTAATCGTAAACCACCCGGTTGATGCCGGCGACCTCGTTGACGATGCGTGTCGCCACGCGGCTGAGGAATTCGGGCGCGAACGGGAAGACGTCGGCGGTCATGCCGTCGACGCTGGTGACGGCGCGCAGGCCGCAGACATTGTCGTAAGTGCGGGCATCGCCCATCACCCCGACCGTGCGCACCGGCAGCAGCACCGCGAACGCCTGCCAGATGGCGTCGTACAAACTCGCGTTGCGGATTTCCTCGAGGTAGATGGCGTCGGCCTTGCGCAAGATGTCGCAGCGCTCCTGGGTCACCTCGCCGGGGATGCGGATGGCGAGGCCAGGGCCGGGAAACGGGTGGCGGCTGACGAACGCCTCGGGCAATCCGAGTTCGCGGCCCAATGCCCGCACCTCGTCCTTGAACAATTCCCGCAGCGGCTCGACCAAGGCCATGTTCATCCGCTCCGGCAGCCCGCCGACATTGTGGTGGCTTTTGATGGTGACGCTTGGGCCGCCGGTGAAACTGACGCTCTCGATCACGTCTGGATAAAGCGTGCCCTGCGCCAGGAAGTCGGCGCCGCCGATTGTCTTGGCTTCGGTTTCGAAGACGGTGATGAATTCGGCGCCGATGAACTTGCGCTTGGCTTCCGGGTCGGTGACTCCGGCGAGGCCGGCGAGGAAGGCGGCGCTGGCGTCGACGTGGACCAGGGGGATGTTGTACGAATTGCGGAAGAGAGAAACGACCTGCTCCGCCTCGTTCGCGCGCATCAGCCCGTGGTCGACGAAGACGCAGGTTAGCTGATCGCCGATCGCTTCGTGGATCAGCACCGCCGCCACGGCGCTGTCGACCCCGCCGGACAGGCCGCAGATCACCTTGCCC
>DAIPLM010000131.1:0-5434 GCA_036769205.1 Sphingomicrobium sp. | reverse complement strand
GGCAGGATTCGTGGGGCAGGGGGTCGCCGCCCGTGGTGTAGAGCTTCCAGGTCACGCACCAGCGATCGCGGCCGAGCTCGGGCTCGCGGCCGGCGAAAGCGACGCAGGCGCGGTTCCAGTAGGTGACGTTACCCTCGATGTCGGTCAGATAGGCGGGCGCGTCGAGGCGATCCAACGTGACTGCCCAGGCATCGCCGGACAGTGCACCAAGCACCTCGTCGAGCAGGCGTTGTGCCCTTGCGGATTCGATCATCGACAGAAATTCTCTCCCATCCCGCAAGCAGGAAAGCCTGCGCGCGCGATCCGTTCCACTGGCGCGGAGAGATACTTACCTATGTTGGATTCTGTGGCTTTCTGGCAACGCCCGTCAGCGCAGGCGCTTGACCGCCAGGCGGCCGTCCTCGCCAGTCTTGACCTCGAAATTGGGGACGGCGCGGATCAGGTCGGACAGCCGCGTATAGCCGTAATTGCGGGCGGCGAAGCTCGACACCGCCTTGGCCCGCTGGCCAAGCTCGGACAATGCCGCATAGCCTTCGTCGTCGCGCTTCGACGCTTTGAAGGCGGCGCCCAGCACATCGAGCAATTCCTTGTCGATCGGCTGTGCCGATTCGGCGCCGCCGCCAGTGCCGTTGTTGTCGGCGGCGAGGGCGGCGACGTCGAAGAAGCGGGTGCAGGCCTGCTGGAAGCTCTGCGGGGTCTTGGCGGTGCCGAAGCCGTAGACCTCAAGCCCGTCCTCGCGGATGCGCTGGGCGAGGGGCAGGAAATCGCTGTCACTGGACATGATGCCGAAGCCGTCGACATGGCCGCGGTAGAGCAGGTCCATGGCGTCAATGGTCATGCGCATGTCGGTGGCGCTCTTGCCCTTGACGATGTCGAACTGCTGCATCGGCATGATCGAATGCTTGCCGGTGAGCTCACCCCAGCCTTTCAACGACGCCTTGGCCCAATTGCCATAGGCGCGGCGGATGTTGATGGTGCCGAGCTCGCCGAGGACGAGCAGCACTTCGTCGAGATGGTCGGGCGAGGCGTTGTCGGCGTCGATCAGCAGAGCGATGTTGAGCTCGTGGTCCAGTTCATGGCGGTCGATCATCGCAAATGCACTCCTGTTCGCCTCACATAACGCATCGCAGGCGGAACGAAACCGCTTGCTTGTTCGCTTTTGCGTGACGGGCGCCGGGGGCGCGTGATCAGAGGTGAACAACCATGAAGAAACTCATTATGACGGCCGCCGTCGCCAGCCTGTTGCCGCTGTCGGCCTGCGCCACCAACCCCTACGGCAGTGATCCGTACCGCTCCAACAGCACCGCCACCCGCGCCGCGACCGGCGCTGCTGTCGGCGCGGCCGGCGGCGCGGTGCTTGGCGCCGTCGTTCCTGGCGTCAGCACGGTTGAAGGCGCCATTGCCGGCGGCATCGCCGGGGCGGTGCTGGGCGCGGTGATCAACAATCGCCAATATTATCGCGACACCCGCGGCGCCTGCTATTATGTCGACCAGTACGGACGTCCGATCTACGATTATAACGTTCGTTGCTAGTTCGTTAGCATCGACTGCTCAGACGGGGCGGAAGCGATCTTCCGCCTCGTCGAGCACGTCCAATTGCCCGTCGGCGATCGAGAAATGGGCGCCGTGGAGGCGCAGGCTTCCGGCCTGCTCGCGCTCGACGATCCACGGGAAGGTGCGCAGGTTGGCGAGGCTGACCTTGACCGCTTCCAGCTCCATGTCGAGGAAGGCGGCGCGGTCGAGTTCGGCGTGGCGCGCGCGCACTTTGCCGCTGGCCTCGTCGAGCATCCCCACCCAATCGGCGATGAACTGCCCCTCGCCATGGGCGCTGTCATCGAACTGGCCGGTCAGCGCCGCCGCGCAGCCGCCGCAAAAGCCATGGCCCATCACCAGGATCTCGCCGACGTTGATCTGCGTCACCGCGAACTCGAGCGCCGAGGAGACACCGTGGAAGCCGGGGCTGGTCTCATAAGGCGGCGCCAGGCCGGCGATGTTGCGGACGACGAACATCTCGCCCGGGTGGGCGTCGAAAATCTGCGCCGGGTCGGCGCGGCTGTCGGCACAGGACAGGATCATGACCTGCGGGCTCTGCCCTTCGGCCAGCTGCATCCAGCGCTCGCGCTCGCGTGCCCAGCCGTCGGCGCGGAACCGGCGGTACCCTTCGATCAGCTTTGACATGTACGGCATGAATTGCCGCTAGCCGCTGCGGGGCAGGGGTGGCAAGCCGGGCGCGGGATCGCTATCTGGCGGCCATGAACGCACCGCTTCCAGTGCCGCCGCGCCAGCGCAAGCCCGACTGGATCCGGGTCAAGGCGCCGACCAGCCCCGCCTATCACGAAACGCGCAAGCTGATGCGCTCGCTCAATCTGGCGACGGTGTGCGAGGAAGCGGCCTGCCCGAACATCGGCGAATGCTGGACCAAGAAGCATGCGACGGTGATGATCCTCGGCGACACCTGCACGCGGGCGTGCGCCTTCTGCAACGTCAAGACCGGCATGCCGCGCGCCGTCGACCCACTGGAGCCCGAACATGTCGCCACGGCGGCGGCCGAGCTGGGCCTCGAGCATATCGTCGTCACCAGCGTCGACCGCGACGATTTGCCCGACGGCGGTGCCCAGCAATTCGTCAAGGTGATCGAGGCGCTGCGCCGCAATACGCCGCAAACCACCATCGAGATCCTGACGCCCGACTTCCGCAACAAGTCGGAGAAAGCGGTCGAGGCGATCATCGCCGCCGGGCCGGATGTCTATAACCACAATCTGGAAACCGTGCCGCGGCTTTACCCGACCATCCGCCCCGGAGCGCGTTACTATGCCTCGCTGCGCCTGCTGGAGAGCGTCAAGCGGCACGATCCTCGCATCTTCACCAAGTCGGGGGTGATGGTCGGGCTGGGCGAGGAGCGACTCGAGGTCCACCAGGTGATGGACGACATGCGCTCGGCCGAGATCGACTTCCTGACCATGGGCCAATACCTCCAGCCGACCCCGAAGCACGTCAAGGTCGCCGAGTTCGTCACTCCCGACGCCTTCAAGGCCTATGCGGCGATCGCCCGCGCCAAGGGTTTCCTGCTGGTCGCTGCCTCGCCCCTGACGCGGTCCAGCTATCATGCCGGCGACGACTTCAAGGCGATGCAAGCGGCGCGGACGGCGAAGTTGGCGAGGACCTGACACCTTATGCCTCGCCACAGCGAGACGCGGCACCTGCCTTACTCGCCCGAGCAATTGTTCGACCTGGTTGCCGACATCAGCCGTTACGACGAATTCCTGCCCTGGGTGGTGGCGGTGCGCATCCGATCGACCTCGGAAACCGAAACGCTCGCCGACCTGGTGGTCGGCTTCAATGCCTTCAAGGAGCGGTTCACGAGCAAAGTGACGAAGCACCGGCCGGATCGGATCCTCGTCGATTATGTCGAAGGCCCGCTCAAATATCTCCATAATGAATGGCGGTTCGAGCCGGCGCCCGATGGCGGCACGAAATTGTGCTTCGCGGTCGATTTCGCCTTCAAGTCGCGGATTTTCGAGGCGTTGGCCGGGCAGATGTTCGACCGCGCGCTGCGGCGCATGACCGGCGCCTTCGAGACTCGCGCCGCGGCGCTCTACGGCATCAGCAAGTCGAGCGCGCAGAGCGCCGCCTGAAGCCGGACGCCGGCGCGGTTCTGGTTCTCGAACAATTTCTGGTCGGCGGTAATGTCGTCGGGGCCGGCCTGGCGCTCGGCGCGGGCGAAGACGACGGTGCCGACCGGCTTGCCGGGCGTGCCGCCGTCCGGCCCGGCGATGCCGGTGATGGCGACAGCGACATCGGCGCCCGATGAATCGAGGGCACCCTGCGCCATCGCCCAGGCGGTGGCGATGCTGACCGCGCCGAAGGTCTCGACGACTTCCTCGGAGACGTTGAGCTCGGCGCGCTTGGCTTCGTTGGAATAGGTCACGAACCCCGAATCGAGCACCTCGGACGAGCCCGCGATCTCGGTCAGTGCCGCGCAAACGAGGCCGCCGGTGCAGCTTTCCGCGACCGCCAGCCTGCGCCCGAGCTTGCGATTGGCCTCGACGACGGCGCGCGCCCGGTCGACCAGTTCGGCGGGCAGCAGATACTCCCTCATCACATTCACTCCATGCGGATCGAGGCTACCGCCTGCGCGGCAATGCCCTCGCGCCTGCCGGTAAAACCAAGCTGCTCGGTGGTGGTTGCCTTGATGCTGACCGCGCTCGCCGGGATTTGCAGCAGCTGGGCGATATTCAAGCGCATGGCGGCGCGGTGCGGGCCGACTTTTGGCTCCTCGCAAATCACCGTGCAATCGACATGGTCGATGATGCCGCCGGCGCGTCGGATCAACTCGGCGGCGTGGCGCAGGAAGAGATCGGACGCCGCGCCGCGCCATTGCGGGTCGGACGGCGGGAAATGCTCGCCGATGTCGCCGAGGCCGGCTGCACCGAGCAAGGCGTCGGTGATGGCGTGGAGGACGACGTCGGCGTCGCTGTGCCCGGCGAGGCCGCGTGCGTGCGGCACGGCGATGCCGCCAAGCATCACCGGGCCGTCGCCGGCGAAGGCATGGACGTCGAAGCCGAGGCCAGTGCGGGGAGTGAGCCGCACCGCCAGCATCTGCTCGGCGCGGGCGAAGTCGGCGGCGGTGGTCAGTTTGTCGAGCATCGGATTGCCGGCGACCATCGCCACCCGCAGGCCGGCGGCGCGGGCGACGGTGGATTCGTCGGTCGGGCTCGGCCCCGACCAGCGCGCGTACGCGTCGACCAGCTCGGCGAGGCGAAACGCCTGCGGGGTCTGAACGCGGACCAGCGACGAGCGGTCGACGGGGTCGCCGAGCAGGCTGTCGCCGGTCGCCAGTGTGTCGGCGATGGGAAGGACCGGCACCGCCGCCGGTTCGGTCTCCAGGGCCGTCAGCAAGCGATCGATGACTTCGGGCGGACAGAAGGGGCGGGCGGCGTCGTGGACCAGGACGAAATCGCCGTCGATCGCGGCCAACCCGGCGCGGACGCTGTCGGCGCGCTCGGCACCGCCGATGATCAATTGCCCGACCTCGCGACCGCCAAGGGCGTCGCCCGCCAACGCCTCTTGGCCAGCGCCGATAACGACGCGCACCGCGTCGATGCGCGGATGCGACGCCAACGCATCGACGGCGTGCGCCAACACCGCCTTGCCGGCGATCGGCCGATATTGCTTGGGCGGCCCGCCGCCCAGGCGGGAACCGCTGCCGGCGGCGACGATGAGGGCGGTGACCTGCATGGCGCGCGCCTTGCCCCCCTCGCACGCCTCCTGTAAAGGCGCGGCTTCCCATGAGCCTTGTCCAGCCCATCTCGATCGGCCCGGTCCGTATCGCCGCGCCAGTCATCCTGGCGCCGATGACCGGCGTCACCGATCTGCCGTTCCGCAAGGCGGTCAAGCGCTACGGCGCCGGGCTGACGGTCAGCGAGATGATCGC
>DAIPLM010000006.1:9787-17705 GCA_036769205.1 Sphingomicrobium sp. | reverse complement strand
GCGCTCGAGGGTAGCCGACCCGTGCTGGTGGAAATCCAGGCACTGACGGTGAGGCTCGCGACGGGGGCGACGCCAAGGCGCGCTGCAGTGGGCTGGGACAGCGGCCGGCTGGCGATGATCCTCGCGGTCCTCGAGGCACGCTGCGGGCTGAGCTTCGCGACCGCCGAAGTCTACCTGAACGTTGCCGGTGGCTATCGCCTGACCGATCCGGCCGCTGACCTCGCGGTTGCGGCGGCGCTCATTTCCGCACTGTCCGAACGTCCCGTACCGAACGAATGCATCGTCTTCGGTGAGATTGCCTTGTCGGGTGAGGTCCGCCAGGTCGCGCACTCGGGCTTGCGGCTAAAGGAGGCGACCAAGCTGGGTTTCGAAAGGGCGTGGGCACCGCCCGGTGCGAAAGGCGCGGGGGGAATCTCGAACGCGGAGTTCGGCAACGTCCGGGCACTTGTCGACCAAATCCTCGGCCGCTGAGCATCGAATGCGACTGCGACGCGTAACAGTACCGAGCCGTTCTCTAGGACTGCAAAAAGAGCGGCCCGCGCGGTTCTCGCGGCGCACGGACCACTCCCCATTTAGGCGACACAACAATGAGTCAACACGCCCTACAGGAGGCTCGCAGAGAGTCTCGGCATTCTGGTAGCGTAACGAAACGGAAAAGGCGATAACCTAAAGCAATGCGATTTCGGCTCAGGAGCGATCAGGAGTTGGCGGCCTGGACGGCGCTGCGCCCGTAAAAATGGGGGACGCTGGGGCGGTTGTAGACCACGGTGCCAGGCGGCGTCTTGTCAGGTTCATCGCGGGGGATGGCTTCGGGCGCTTCGGGATGGGTTGGAATTCTGACGCGGCCGTGCTTCTTCAGCCACGAACTCGTCCCGCCCACCGTCTGGTATGAAAATTCGAGCCGCGCCTTCGCGGGAAGCCGGGAGATCCACAGCCGGTCATCGTGCGACATGTGGTTGAGAAGATATTCCTTCAAAGCGCCCGCAGTGAAGGGCACCGATACGAGATACAGCCACGGCATGAGCCGGTGCCGCTCGAGCTTCGCGACAGCGTTTTGAAGGCCGCTGTAATCCACGGCGCTACTGCTGTTCCTCACGTCGAAACCGACAATATAGACAGGCATCCCTCGCTCCCCTGTAGAGCCAGTTCCACCCATCCCGTCCCAATATGATACACAAATATTGCCGTTTGACCACAGTAACACATCGCGCGGAGCAAGGAGCGGCGCCTCTCGCATTGACCGGAAGAGTTCGCTAGCCACCCCCGGAGATGAGCGCGCTCGATATCTTCGTGATCGTTTTGCTCGGCGGCGGTGCCTTGATCGGAATCGTTCGCGGACTTGTCCACGAGGTCCTGTCGCTGCTGGCCTGGGTGGTGGCCATCATCATGCTGCGGCTGTTCCACGAGCCGATCAGCGTAGCGCTTACGGAGCCGGTCGGGACCGCGACCGGGGCGGCGGTACTCGCATTCGTGATCCTGTTCCTGCCGAGCTTCCTGTTCATGAAGCTGGTTGCGCGATCGCTCGGCCGAAAATCCCGCAAATCGGTGCTCGGGCCGTTCGACCGGGTGCTTGGCGGCGGCTTCGGAATGGTAAAGGGCCTTCTGGCAGCAACCCTGTTTTTCCTGCTCGCCAACCTCGCGACCGATGTCATTTATGGACCCGATGCGAACCGCCCCGACTGGATGCGCAAGTCGCGCACCTATCCACTCCTGAACGCGAGCGGGCGCGCCGTGGTCGATTGGGTCGAGACCCGCCGCAAGGGCAGCGAGCAGCTCGAACAGGTCCAGAATCTGGAGACGAAAGAGTGATCCGCCTGTACGACACGCTGACCCGCGAGAAACGGCCGTTCGTGCCGTTCAACAAGCAGCGGATCACGATGTACGTGTGCGGACCGACGGTCTACGGCCGCGCCCATATCGGCAATGCCCGCCCGGCGGTCGTCTTCGACACGCTTGCTCGCCTCATCCGCCACGAGTTCGGCCCGAGTAGCCTGGTCTACGCGCGGAACGTCACGGATGTGGACGATAAGATCATCGCCTCCGCCGAGGCCGAAGGCGTCGATCCGTCGGTGATTACCGAGCGCTATGAGCGTCACTATCTCGAGGACATGGGAGCGCTCGGAGTGTCACCGCCCGACATCGCTCCGCATGCGACGGAGGAAATCCCGGCGATGGTCGCGATGATAGCGCAGCTCATCGAGCGCGGGAACGCCTATGAGGCGCAGGGTCACGTCCTCTTCTCGGTCCCGAGCGATCCCGATTACGGCGTGCTCAGCAAGCGCGACCGGGAGTCGATGATCGCGGGGGCACGGGTCGAGGTCGCTCCCTACAAGCGCGACCCGGCCGACTTCGTCCTGTGGAAGCCGAGCGAGCCGGACGTCATCGGCTGGGATTCGCCGTGGGGCAGGGGCCGGCCCGGGTGGCATATCGAATGCTCGGCGATGATCGACGCACATCTCGGCGAAACCATCGACATCCACGGCGGCGGCCTCGACCTCATTTTCCCGCACCACGAGAACGAGATGGCGCAGAGCCGTTGCGCCCACGGCGGCATCCCGCTGGCGCGGTACTGGGTGCACAACGGCTTCGTCGACATGGGCGCCGAGAAGATGTCGAAATCATTGGGTAATATCGTCACGGTCGGCGATCTGCTGGAACAAGGGCACCGCGGCGAAGTGCTGAGGCTGGCCTTGCTGTCGGCGCATTATCGCCAACCGCTGGCGTGGACTGATTCGCTGGTCGCTCAATCGAGAACGGTGCTCGACCGGCTTTATCGTGCGGCCGGCGAGAGTGAGGCTAGCGAGCCAGACCCAGAAGTCGTCGCTGCCTTGGCGGACGATCTCAACACACCGCAGGCGCTTTCCCGGCTGGCGGCGATTGACGATCCGGCGGCGCTGCGCGCCAGCGGCGAGCTGATGGGTCTGCTCGGCGAAACTAGCGAACAATGGTTCCGGGGCGAGGGCGACCAGCAAGTCGAACAGCGGATTACCGCCCGTGCCGAGGCCAAGGCCCGCCGCGACTTCGCCGAGGCCGACCGCATCCGTGACGAGCTCAAGGCCGAGGGCGTGCTGCTGGAGGACGGGCCGCAAGGGACGAGCTGGCGGCGGAAATGAACGAGCCGCTCTATACCGTCGACATCCTGCGGCTGGCGGCCTCCATCCCGCATCTGGGTGAGCTTTCCAACCCCGACGGTAGGGCGGAAACCCGGTCCCCGACCTGCGGCAGCACCGTCGCCATCGCCGTCAAGCTGGACGGGGCCGGCCGAGTTGCCGAGCTGGGCCAGCAGGTTCAGGCCTGCGCCTTCGGCCAGGCTAGTGCGGCTTTGATGGGCGCCCACGCCGTCGGCCGCGACGCCAAGGAAATCGAGCAAGGCTTCGCCGATTTTGCAGCCTGGCTGGACGGGTTGCGCGAAGACCCCGGCGGCTGGCCTGGGCTGGACGCGCTGACGCCCGCTCGGGAGCGCCGGGCGCGCCATGGCGCCATGCTGCTGCCGTTCCGCGCCTTGCTCGCCGCCGTCGCCGACGCGCAAGGCCGATGAAGGACCTGCTCACCAGCGCCGCCTTGATGCTGGGCGCAGCACTGCTGTTCGTCATCCTGTTCCGCCGCATGGGATTGGGCGCGACCCTCGCTTACATTGTCAGCGGCGCCGTCGTCGGACCGCATGTGCTTGGCCTCGTCGGCGAGGCGGCGACCATCCAGAGCGTCGCCGAGATCGGCATCGCGCTACTGCTGTTCATCGTAGGCCTGGAGCTGCGGCCGAGCCGGCTGTGGCGGATGCGCCAGGACATATTCGGGCTTGGGCTGTTGCAGGTGGCGCTCGCCGGCGGCGCCCTGGCGGTGCTGATCCATTGGACGTTGGCGATCAGCTGGCCGGCGAGCATCGCCCTTGGCCTGCCGCTGGCCTTGTCGTCGACCGCGCAGGTGCTGCCGATGCTGCGCAACACCGGCGAGCTCAACACGCCCTATGGCGAGCGGGCTTTCTCGATCCTGCTGCTGCAGGACCTGTCGCTGATCCCGCTGATCACGATTGTCGCGGCCTTGTCGCGGTCGCCCGATCCCAATGCACCGGCCGGGCTCCAGCTGGCCTTGTATACCTTAGCCGCGGTCATTGCCCTGGTGCTGGCCGGCCGCTTCTTCCTCAATCCCCTGTTCCGCCTGATCGGCCGCTCCAACGACCGCGAATTGTTCGTCGTCGCCGGGCTGTTCGCGGTGATCGCCAGCGCCGAACTCATGCATTTGCTGCAATTGTCGGTCGCGCTCGGAGCATTCGTCGCCGGCGTCATGCTGGCGGAATCGCCCTACCGCCATGAGCTGGAGAGCGACGTCGAGCCATTCCGATCGATCCTGCTCGGCCTGTTCTTCATGTCGGTCGGGATGTTGCTCGATCTGTCGGTGATCGCCGCCGAGCCACTCAAGGTCATTGGGCTGGCGCTGATGGTGATCGCGGTCAAGACCGCCATCCTCTATCCGCTGGCGCGGCTGTTCCACATGCGGCCCGGGCGATCGATTTCAATCGCGTTGCTGCTGAGCCAGGCGGGCGAGTTCGGCTTCGTCCTGTTCGCCCAGGCGGCAAGTGCCCGCCTGATCCTGCCCGAGGCGGCGTCCCTGTTCGGCGCCGTCGTCACTCTGTCGATGGTGACGACACCGTTTCTCATGCGGCTGATCGAATGGCTGCAGCGGCGCCGGCCGGAGGCGCATACCGACCTCGAAGGGCCGGAATTCTCGCCAGAGACCAACGCCATCGTCGTCGGCTATGGCCGCTTCGGCCAGACGGTGGCGCAAATGCTGATGGCCAAGCGCATTCCGGTGACCCTGATCGACAGCAAGGCGACGCAGATCGAGGTGGCCGAGGAATTCGGCACCAAGGTCTATTATGGCGACGGCAACCGCATCGACATTCTGCGCATGGCCGGGGCCGGGACGGCCGAGGCGATTCTGTTCTGCCATGACGACCGCAGCCTCAACCGCGACAAGCTGGAGCCCATCCTGGAAGCCTTCCCGCAGGCGGCCGTCTTCGTGCGGGTGTTCGACCGAGTGCAGGTGATCGACCTCGACGGGCTCGACCTCGCCGAGGTCAAGCGCGAGCTGTTCGACAGCGCCGTGGCGATGGGGCGCGAGGCGCTGCGGCGGCTCGGGATCGCCGAGCGCGAGGTGGCGCGGGTCGAGCGCGAATATCGCGAGCGGGACGGCGAGCGGCTCGAGCGGCAGAGCGCAACCGGCGATTTGCACGCCGGCCTCGAGCGGAGCTTCGGGG
The DNA here is from genome assembly GCA_036769205.1 of Sphingomicrobium sp. Taxonomy (GTDB): domain Bacteria; phylum Pseudomonadota; class Alphaproteobacteria; order Sphingomonadales; family Sphingomonadaceae; genus Sphingomicrobium. The sequence goes on along the minus strand of DAIPLM010000006.1, from coordinate 12,451 downwards.
TCGACCGCCCGCTGGCCGACGAGCCGGGGGATGGCGCCAAGTCCTGCGGCTAGGGCAGGCGATCGAGGAACGCTCCAAGCTGGGGCAAATCGACGTCCCTGGCGACGAACGCGTCGCCCAACCGGCGGACCAGGATCAGGGTCAGGCCGCTCGCCTGGGCTTTCTTGTCGGCGAGCATGGCGGTGACGATGGCGGTGCCTTGCCCGTCCAGGCCGAGAGCGCTGATCCGGGTCGGCAGGCCGGAGGATTGGAGATGGGCGCGGACGCGGTCGGCGGCTTCCACCGGGCATAGCCCGAGCTCGACCGAGAAAGCGAAGGCGAGGACCATGCCGACGGAGACGGCCTCGCCGTGCAGCACCCGATGGCCGGCGACCGCCTCGATCGCATGGCCGAAGCTGTGGCCGAAATTGAGCAATGCCCGGGTTCCCGACGTATCGTCGGGATCGGCGGCGACGAAGCGGGCCTTGGCGCGCACGCAATGCTCGATGGCCGTCCGCCGAAGCCCGCCATTGTCGATTAGCAAAGCGGCACCATTGGCTTCGCACCAGGCGAAGAAATCCAGGTCGTCGATCAGCCCGTATTTGACAACCTCGGCATAGCCGGAGCGCAATTGCCGGGCATCGAGCGTGTCGAGCAATGCCGGATCGGCGACGACGAGCAAAGGATGGTGGAAGGTGCCAACCAGATTCTTCTGGCCGGCGGCGTCGATCGCCGTCTTGCCGCCGATGGCGCTGTCGGCCTGCGCCAGCAAAGTGGTCGGCACATGGACGATCGGGCAGCCGCGCTTGAACAAGGAAGCGGCGAGGCCGGCGACATCGCCGACCGAGCCGCCGCCCAGGGCGATGATCGGCGTGCCGCGCTTGACGTCCAGACGAGCGAGCTGTTCGAGGACGCGGGCCAGCGTCGGCCAGGCCTTCGCCGCTTCGCCCTCGTGGACCAGGATCGGGTCCGGCAGCGTCAAGTCGGCTAACCGAGCGCCGTGCAGGCCGAACACGCGCTGGTCGCTGATGACGGGCAGGCGGCGGCCAGCGGCCAGCGCTTGCAGCCTGGGCAAGGCATTGTTCAGGGCGCCGACCAGCACGTCATAGTCGGCGCCGGGGTGCGCCACCCCGATGACGGTCATTCGGCCAAATGCCGAGTGATCGCCTCGATGATCCTGTCGACCACCTCGCCGTGACCCTGGTTGCCGCTGCGGATATGGATATGGGCCTGCTCGTAGGACGGCCGCCGCTCATCGGCGAGGCGGGCGAGCGTTGCCTTGGGGTCGGAAGTCCGCAGCAGGGGCCGTGTGTTGCGCTTTGCCGTCCGCTCCCCAAGCACGTCGACCGGGGCGTCGAGCCAAACCGTGATCGCCCGCTCGTTCAGCAACTCGCGGGTTCGCGGGTCGATGAAGACGCCTCCTCCGGTGGCGATGATGCCGACCCTGCCGTCGTTGACCAATCGCGCCACCAGCCGCCGCTCGCCGTCGCGAAAATCCTTCTCGCCGAACCGCTCGAAGACCTCGGCGGCGCTGTAGCCGGCGGCGTCCTCGATCGCCGAATCGCTGTCGACGAACGGCAGGCCCAGCCGCTTTGCCAGGCGCTTGCCGACAGTCGATTTTCCGGCGCCCATCAAGCCGACCAGCACGATCGGCCGGTCGAGGCGCTCCGACAGCTTTTCCACAAGCCGGGGCTATACATGGGCTTGTCTGGTCGGGCAAAAGGGCCGCCAACAGCGCAACCTTGGGAAAATTATGTCGCGAGCAACCCTGATTTTGATCCTAGTCCTCGTTTTCATCGTCGGCGGTGCAGTGCTGTTATCGATGAACGCACACGAGGTTCCCACCAAGCCGATCGAGGTCGAAGTCCAATCGTGATTCGCGCTCGCGCCAAGCTCATGCTCGCCGCCACGGCGGCGCTGGCGGTGACGATTCCGGCGCTGGCGCAGGATCAGCCCGAATCCCTGTTGCCGCCCGGCTTTGAGCAGCCGAGCCCAACCCCGTCACCAACGCCAGCGCCGTCGCCATTGCAGAACGCCACGTCGAATGCCCTCGGCGGCGAGACGGCGGTCGAGATGGTGTCGCCCGACGCCGCTCTGGCCGAACTCGTCGAGCAGGATTTGCCGCCGCCGATTGAGCTTCCCGAATTCGCCCGCCGCGATCCCTCCCTGGTCGGGCCCTTGCCGTCGTCCCAGACAGGGTTCGAGGCCGGCGCCTGGGGCCGCGCCAGCGGCAAGTTCCTGTCGGCTCTGATGCGCCGGACCGACGTGCCCTTGGCCTCGCGCTGGGCGCATATCCTGGTGCGCAACGCGCTGCTGACGCAATTGCCGGCGCCCACCGACGTCCATCCCGCCGACTGGGTCGCCGAGCGCGCCTGGCTGCTGCTGCGCATGGGTGAGGCCGACGGCGCCCGGATGCTTGTGGCGGGGGTCGATACAGACCGGTTCACGCCGAAAATGGTGCAGGTCGGGGTCCAGAGCGCGCTGGCCAATGCCGATCCCCCGGCGCTGTGCCCGCTCGAGAAGGGCATCCGCAAATATGATCCGCAGGTCCGCACCCTGGTGGCGGCGATGTGCTCCGCGCTGGGCGGAGAGCCGGAAACCGCCGCGGCGCAGATCGACGACGCGCGGCGCTATGGCAGGGTCGGCGGGATCGACCTGACGCTTGCCGAAAAGGTCGTCGGCGCC
>DAIPLM010000006.1:0-9777 GCA_036769205.1 Sphingomicrobium sp. | reverse complement strand
CGACCAGTACGCGCTTTGCCCGATCGCCGACGGCCTCGACAAGGTCGAGCGCTCGGTTCAGCCGTTGGTCAAGGCGATGTGCGCTTCGCTTTCCGGCGCCAGCGAGGCGGCGGCGGCGGACATCGAGGCGGCGCGCCGACGCGGCCGAGTCGGCGGCATCGACCTCGCGCTCGCCGACAAGGTCGTGGGGGCGGGCGCCGATACCGCGCGGGCGGCAACCATCGAATGGCAGGGGGTCAACGACCTTACCGCCTGGCGCTTCGGGCTCGCCACCGCCACCGGCATGGTGCCGCCGGACAATCTCATCGCCAATGCCTCGCCGCAGGTTCGCGCCTGGCAGGCGCGGGCGCCGATCCTCAGCGCCGAAGCGCGGCTGCCGTCGGCGCGGATCGCCGCTGGCCTTGGCGTTTTCTCCTCGCAGGCGCTGATGGATCTCTATGCGACGGTTTATGACGCGACCGACCCCAGCGACCTTGGCCAGAGCGATTCCTGGCAAATCCGCCTGGCAATGGTTGGCAAGGACCTGCCCACGCGCCTCGGGGCGATGCGCAAATTGTGGTCGGCGAGTGACGACCGGCTGCAAACCGAGGCTGGTCGCGCACTCGTCGCCCGCGCCGCGTCGCGAGTCGATCCGGACATCGAATTACAGGCCGACGCCCCCAACCTTATCGCTTCGATGCTCGCTGCCGGCATGGGCCGAGAGGCAGCGCGCTGGGCTGGCGTCGTCGACGACATGGACGACGACAATGGCGACCGTTGCTGGGCGATGCTTGTGCTTGGCGCGCCGGATATCCGCGGACTCGAGATGAGCTACGGCCGAATCAACGCCTTCATTTCGCGCGATGACAGCCCGGGCAAGCAGCGCAGCGCCCTGTTGGTCGCCGGCCTTGCCGGTCTTGGCCGCATCGACGGGCGCACCGCCGGCCGTCTCGACAGCAGCCATGAGCTCGGCATCGGCCGCCGCACCGCCTGGAGCAGCATGATCGATGCCGCCTCGCAGCGCCGCCAGGCCGCAACGGTCGCGGTCCTTGCCGCCGTCGGCATGCAAGCCAAGGATCTGTCCAGCCTGCCGGCGATGCACCTTTTCCACGCCGTCACCGCCTTGAACCGCAACGGCCAACAGTTCGCCGCCCGCATGATCGCCGCCGAGGCGCTCGCACGGACGTGACCGGCGGCGACCGCGCCCTCGTCGATCGCTTCCTCGACATGATGGCGGCGGAAGCCGGCGCCTCTCCCAACACCATCGCCGCCTACCGCAACGATTTGGTGGCCGCCGCCGCCGCGCTTCCTGGCGGCCTCGGCGGGGCGTCGATGGAGCAGCTGACGGCGCTCGCCCCGCGCTGGGGCGATCTCGCCGCCTCGACGCTCGCTCGCCGTTCGGCGGCGCTGCGCCGCTTCTTCGGCTTCCTGCACGACGACGGCATTCGCCCCGACGACCCCAGCGCCGCTTTGGCGCGTCCGAGCCACCAGCGGCCATTGCCGCGCATCCTCGACTGCGACGAAGTGGAAGCCATGTTCACCGTCGCCGAAGACAAGGCAGCGAGCGGCGAACCGGAAGGCTTGCGCAATCTCGCCTTGCTCGAATTGCTCTACGGATCGGGCCTGCGCGCCAGCGAGCTGGTGACCTTGCCGCGCCGCGCGGTTCGCGCCGGCCAGCCGTTCCTCATCCTGCTCGGCAAGGGCGCCAGGGAGCGGCTGGTGCCGGTGTCCGGTCGCGCCCTCGAAGCCGTCCGCCGCTGGCGCGAGGCGTCGCCGGAGACTCCCTGGCTGTTCCCCAGCGGCCGCAAGCATCTGTCGCGCGTCCGCCTGTTCCAGATCGTCCGCCAGCTCGCCGCCGACGCCGGCATCGCCCCCGACCGGGTCAGCCCGCACGTCCTCCGCCACGCCTTCGCCACCCATTTGCTGGCCGGCGGCGCCGACTTGCGCGCGCTGCAGACCCTGCTCGGTCACGCCGATATCGCCACCACGCAAATTTACACGCATGTCGACAGCGCCAGGCTGGTCGAGCTGGTCAACCAGCGCCACCCGCTCTCGCGGCCGCGTTGACGCCGGCACCGCCCCGCCTTACCCGCCCCACAACCATGCAAACCTATCTGGAATTTGAAAAGCCGATCGCCGAGTTGGAGGCGCGCATCGCCGAGCTGCGTGAGACGGCGAGCGCCGGCGACATCGACATCGAGGCGGAGGTCGCCAAGCTCGAGGCCAAGGCGGCCAAGCTGCTCAAGGACACCTATTCGCGCCTGACGCCATGGCAGAAGACCCAAGTGGCGCGCCATCCCGATCGCCCGCACTTCAAGCATTTCGTCGCCGCCATCGCCCAGGATTTCATGCCGCTGGCGGGTGACCGTGCGTTCGGCGACGATCCGGCGATCGTCGGCGGGCTGGCGAAGATCGATGGGCGGCGGGTGATGCTGATCGGCCATGAGAAAGGCGACGACACCGCCTCCCGCCTCAAGCACAATTTCGGCATGGCCAAGCCCGAGGGCTATCGCAAGGCGATCCGGCTGATGCAGCTCGCCGACCGCTTCGGCCTGCCGGTCATCACTCTGGTCGACACGCCGGGCGCTTTCCCGGGCGTTCAGGCGGAGGAACGCGGCCAGGCCGAAGCCATCGCCCGCTCGACCGAGCAATGCCTGGAACTGAAGGTGCCGCTGATCGCCGCCATCGTCGGCGAGGGCGGATCGGGCGGCGCCGTGGCGCTCGCCGCCGCCAACCGCGTCCTGATGTTCGAGCATGCGGTCTATTCGGTGATCTCTCCCGAAGGTTGCGCTTCGATCCTGTGGCGCACTGCCGACAAGGCCGCAGACGCGGCCGAGGCGATGAAGATCACCGCCTCCGATTTGCAGGGCTTCGGGGTCGTCGACCGCATCATCGACGAGCCGCTCGGCGGCGCCCAGCGCCATCCCGACGCGGCGATGAGCGCGCTCAAGCAGGCCTTGCTCGAAGAGTTGGATGGCTGCGCCACCCTCGGCCCGAGGGAATTGCTCGCCCAGCGCCGCGCCAAGTTCCTTGCTGTCGGGTGAACGCGGGAACCTTCACCGTTTCGCTTCCGTTTCGCGCCAGAGAAATTCCTCGAACGAGGGAGTGCAAGCGCATGAGGAAGTTCCTGGCGGGAATCGCCATCGTCGCCGTGCCGGCCGCCGTCCTGGCGCAGGGCGGGCCGCGCTATCTGGCGCAGCGCGACGTCGTCGAGGCGCAGCGCCAGCATCCCGAGATCGTCGCCGAGTTCGGCGGCGCCGAGACGGGATCGCGCGCGGCTTATGTGGAGGGCGTCGGCCGCCGGATCGGGGCCTTTTCCGGCCTCGCCAACAGCACCCAGACGCTGCATTACACGACCCTCAACAGCGCGGTGGAAAACGCCTTCGCGCTGCCGGGCGGCTACGTTTATATTACGCGCCAGCTGATGGGGCTGATGGGCGACGAGGCCGAACTGGCCTTCGTCCTTGGCCACGAGACCGGCCATATCGCCGCCAACCATGCCCAGGCCCGCAAGTCGGCGGCGACGCGGAACAGCATATTGGGCGTACTCGGGGCCATCCTCGGCACAGCCTTGGGCGGCAACGGCCTCGGCGGCCTGATCTCGCAAAGTGCACAGCAATATGCGCAGCTGGCGACTTTGAGCTTCTCGCGCGACCAGGAATATCAGGCGGACACGCTTGGCCTGCGCTACATAACCGCCGCCGGCTACGACCCGCTCGCCGGCGCGACCATGCTGGCGGCGATTGGGCGGGCGACGGACCTCGAAACGCGGGTCCAAGGCAACGCCCACCGCTCGACCCCGGAATGGGCGAGCACCCATCCGCTCAGCGTCAATCGCACCCAGCGTGCCCAGGCGGAGGCGCAGCGCATGGGTCGCGCCGGGCGCGGCTTGCGCAACCGCGACCAGTTTCTCGCTCAGCTGGAGGGCGTCTATGTCGACGACGACCCGGCGCAGGGGATCATCGACGGGCGCAGCTTCACCCATCCCGACCTTCGCTTCCAGTTCATCGTGCCGGTCGGCTATCAGATGCAGAACAGCGCCAGCGCCGTCACCATTTCGGGCTCGGCTGGCCAGGCGCAGTTCGGCACCGGGCGCTTCAACGGCGACCTTGCAGCCTATATCAACCAGGTGGTGTACGGCCTAACCGGCGGCCGGACCCGCGTCGCCATGGCGTCGCCGCGACAGACCGCCATCAACGGCATTCCGGCAATGTATTCGGTTGGACGCGCAAATACCTCGTCGGGCGCGGTCGACGTCAGTGTCATGGCCTATCGCTGGTCCCCCGATCGAGCGTATCATTTCGTCATGCTGACGCGGGCCGGCGCCGGCATTGGGCCGTTCGCATCGATGGTCGATTCACTGCGGCGGATCACGCCCCAGGAAGCCGGGTCGATCCGGCCGCGGATCATCGACATCGTCACTGTGACGGGCGGCGACACGCCGCAATCGCTGGCCCGGCGCATGGCCTATCGCGATTATCAGTTGGAGCGGTTTTTGTCCTTGAACGGCCTGCCGGCCAATGCTCGGCTGATGCCAGGACAGAAGGTCAAGCTAGTGGTTTACGGGACGCGCAGAACCTAACGCTCGGCTGGCGTGTCACGCTTATAGACCGTGGCGCTGGCTTACATCTTGTCACTGGCGGTGTTCGACAGGGTCGACCACATGCCGCCGACACCGCCGCCGAGCGTACTGAGGCCGCCCATCATCGCAACCGCGATGAGTGCGACAAGCAGGCCGTATTCAATGGCCGTCGCGCCACGCTTGTCCGTGCGCAGCCGACGCCTTTTTGTCCGGATAGCGAGCACGCCACCCTCCTCTGGTCTTGGTCCACCCTGCGGGATTAGCCCTTGAGAGGTTAACGGAATGTTCCGCGAGCGTGATTAACTTCGCCTTTGCCTTACCTGCTCAGGCTGGCTTCCACGCCGCGAAATGCAGGATTTCGAGCTGTTCGGTCGCGCGGTTCGCGCCTTCGAGAAACGCCGCCCGGGCGGCCTCACGCGCGGCTTGGCCGATCGGTCGTCGGGAACGGTCGCCGAGAATGTTCGTCGTTCCCATCGCCCTGAGGTCCCGCACCAGGCCGTCCAGCGAGGGATAGCCAAGCTCGACCCGATCGACGTCGACGACCGGCATGACGAAGCCGGCGGCTGTCAGCAGGTGGGCGAGGCTGGGGGCTTCGATCCGCGGGTGGACATGTGGGCTCGCCTGGCCGGAGACAGCATCGGCGGCGAGCATGGCCTGGCGCAATCGGGGCAAGCCGTGGCCGCCGGCAATGGCGCCGAGCAGCAATCCGCCGGGTTTAAGGACGAGGTGGAGGGCCGCCGCCGCCAGCGGCAAATTGTTGGCGGTATCGAGCAGGCCGATGCTGACCACCAGATTGAAGCTGCTCCCTTCGAACGGCAAGGCTTCGAAGTCGGCGCATTGCCCGCCGGCGCGCGCCGCCATTAGCGGCCCGGGATCGATCACCGTGACTTGATCGCCCAGCCGCCGCGGCCATTCGGGATTTGGGCAGCCCGCAAGCAGGACATTGGGGAAGTCGCCGCGCATGTCGGACAATCGCTCCAGGCAGTCGTCGAAGGCGCGGTCGTAAAGCAATTGCTCGACGCCGATCCGCGCCGCCCGATCGCGGCGGAGTGCGCGCAGGCGATGGTCGAACAAAGGTGCGGTCATGTGGGCGCTTGTGCGACGCGGGCAAGGCGGCGACAAGGGCGCGATGCAAGCGCTTGTGCGGTCGATCGAAGATGCCGGCAAATGGCTAGTCAGCCTGGCGTTGCCCCCACGCTGCCCCGGCTGCGGCACCATCACCGCCGAGCTGCACAATTTCTGCGCGGCTTGCTGGCGGCAGATCGAGTGGCTGGGCGATGCCGGTTGCGAGGCCTGCGGCCAGCCGCTGGAAGCGACCGATGTCGAGAATTGCGCGGCATGCCTTGCCAAGCCGCCGGTGATTACCCGGACAAGGGCGGCGGTCGCCTATGGCGACGCGACCAGAACTTTGCCGCTTCGCCTCAAATATTCGCGCAAGGTGGCGCTCGCCAAGACCATGGCGCGGTACATGCGGCCGCTGCTGGACGTGTCGAGGGAGCCGGTGCTGGTTCCGGTGCCGCTGCATCGCAGCCGCTTGTGGGCGCGGGGGTTCAACCAGTCCGCCTTGCTCGCCGCCGAGCTTGGGCGGGAATGCGGCCTCGACCATGATCCGTTCGTCCTGGTGCGCCGCAAGCGAACCTCGGCGCTGAAGGGGATGAGCCCGACCCAGCGCAAGCGCGAGGTCGCGGGCGCCTTCGTGGTGGCCGGCGGGGCGGCCATCGAAAGCCGCACAGTCATCTTGGTCGACGATGTGCTGACCACCGGCAGTACCGCCAACGGCTGTGCCAAGGCGCTGCGCCGGGCCGGAGCGAGCCGGGTCGACCTTATCTGCTGGGCAAGGGTGGTGCGCCCGACCCAGCTTGTGCGTTAGGAAGCCGTCGAACCTACGGAGCGTGAGCGCAGTGCCAAAAATCGAAATCTATACCAAGATGACCTGCCCATATTGCTTTCGCGCCAAGGCGCTTCTGGCCGGGAAGGGGTTGCAATTCGAGGAGATCGGCGTCGATCTTGGCGGCGACAAGAGGTACAAGATGGTCGAGCGCGCCGGCGGCCGAACCACTGTCCCGCAGGTCTTCATCGACGGACGGCATATCGGCGGCTGCGACGATCTGTTCGAGCTGGACCGCAGCGGCAAGCTCGACGAATTGCTGGCGGCGTGACCCGGATCGCCATCTTCCAGGCGCGCAGCGGCATCGATCCGGCGGCGAACGCGGCGGCGCTGGTCGCCGCAGTTTCCGAGGCGGCAGCGGGCGGAGCGGCGATGCTGTTCACCCCGGAAATGTCCGGGCTGCTCGACAGCGACCGCCAGCGCGCCGCGGCGGCGGTCAAGGGCGAAGGCGATGACGAGGTGCTGCGGGCCGTGCAGGACGCGGCCAGGGACAAGGCCATCTGGGTGCATCTCGGCTCGCTGGCGCTGAAGGGGCCAGGCGACAGGTTCGTCAACCGCGCCTTCGTCATCGACGCCGGCGGAGAAGTCCGCGCCCGTTATGACAAGATCCATTTATTCGACGTCGACCTGCCGACCGGCGAGAGCTGGCGGGAGTCGGCGGTGTACGAGGGTGGCGAGCAAGCGGTGCTGGTGCGCGAGACGCCGGTCGGGGCGCTCGGTCTGACGATCTGCTACGATGTCCGCTTCCCGGCTTTGTTCGAGCGATTGGCCGAGGCCGGGGCCGAGGTCATCGCCGTGCCGGCCGCCTTCACCGTGCCGACCGGCAAGGCGCATTGGGAGATCCTGCTGCGGGCACGGGCGATCGAGGCCGGACTGTTCGTCGTCGCCGCCGCCCAGTGCGGGCGCCACGAGGATGGCCGGCAGACCTATGGCCACAGCCTGGTGATCGACCCGTGGGGCGAGGTGCTGCTCGACGCCGGCGAAGTTGGCGGGGTGCATTTCGCCGAGATCGACCCTGGCCGCATCAGCGAGGTCCGCTCGCGGGTGCCGGCGCTGAGGCACCGGCGGCCGATCGGCCCGGTCGATTGATTCGGCCGCGGGCGACCCCTATGCGGGGCCAAATGGCTCCGTAGCTCAGCCGGATAGAGCAGTGGTTTCCTAAACCAAAGGTCGCAGGTTCGAGTCCTGCCGGGGCCACCATAAGATATTGATATTCAAGGCGAATGAGGGGAGTGCCGAAATGCTTGGCCGGCTGTTCGTCGATCATCCGCGATCTCTTGGCATGAGTTGGCTGGCGCATGGCGTGGGAGCCGTCAGGATCGGCGGTCGGATGATCGCGGCGGGCGCCGCCTGCGTCGTCCATGCCGTTGTCCCCGGGCTGTTCACCGAGACCGCCGGCCGCACCGTCGAGCGATTGTACCAGCACATGGCGAGCCGCCGGGCGAGCAGCGACAATTGGCCCGACTATGAAATCTGACGTTGCCGTCATTGGCGGCGGTTTCTCCGGGACGATGGTGGCGGCGCAGCTGGCGCGGCGCGGGATCGCCTCGGCGCTGATCGAAAGCGGCGGCCGGATGGGGCAGGGCGTCGCTTATGCCACCCGCGAGCCGGCCCACGTCCTCAACGTCCGCGCCGAAGTGATGAGCGCCTGGCCCGACGCGCCCGACGATTTTACCCACGCCATCGAAGCCGAAGGCGGCTCGCCCAAGGACTTTTCCGAGCGCCGCCGCTTCGGCCGTTACCTCCGCGCCATCCTCGACGAAGCGGTGGCGGCAGGGCTGGTGGCGCCGGTCGAAGCCGAGGCGGTGAGCGCCACCCGCGACGGCGACGGCTGGGCGATCGGGCTCGACGACGGCCGCACGGTCCAGGCCCGCTTTTTGGTGCTCGCCATCGGCAACCAGGAGCCGGCGGCGATGGCGGTCGCGGTCGGCATTTCTCCCGAGCGGTTCGTCAACAACCCGTGGGGGGCGGCGGCGCAGGTGGCGACGGCGCAAGCGGTGGCCAGCGACGCCAATGTGCTGATCCTGGGCACCGGCCTGACCGCGGTCGACCTCATCCTGGCGCTCGACGCCAACGGCCATCGCGGGCGCATCGTCGCTTTGTCGCGGCGCGGGCAGATGCCGCGCGGTCATGCGCCCCATGAACCGGCGCCGGTGGCGAAGGAGGAACTGCCGCTCGGCAATGTGCTGGCGCTGTGGCGCTGGCTGCGGCGGCGCGGGGCCAAGGTCGGCTGGCGGGCGGCGGTCGACAGCCTGCGGCCGCACACAAGAGCGATCTGGCAAGGGCTCGGCGCCGCCGAGCAGGACCGCTTCCTGCGCCACGCCCGGCCGTGGTGGGACGTCCACCGCCACCGCATCGCGCCCGAGGTCGCCGAGCGGATGAAGCGGCTGATCGGCGAGGGCCGGTTGGAGGTGCGCGCGGGGCGGGTGCGGGCGATGCGGGAGGTTAATGGCGGGCTGGAGGTGGAGATTGGGAGGCGCCCCTCGACTTCGCTCGGGACGAGCGGCAGTTTGGTGGAAAGATTTGACGTGGCGTTCAACTGCACCGGGCCGCTCGGCGCCATGACGCGGACCGACAATCCGGTGCTGAAGCAGATGCTCGGCGACGGGCTGGTCGCCATCGACCGGCTCGGCATGGGCCTGGAAGTCGACGACCGTGACCGCGCCGGGGAGGGAGTCTGGGCGCTGGGGCCGCTGACCAAGGGCAAATATTGGGAAATCATCGCCGTCCCCGATATACGCGGGCAGGCGGCGGCGGTGGCCGCCGATATCGCGACGGAGCTTGAAGCATGACGCGCAGTCCCGATGACGGCGACCTGGTGACCCCAGCGAAGAAAGTCGCGGTGCCCGATGACGTCGCCGATGCGGTGCGGACCCTGATCCGCTGGGCGGGGGACGATCCGGCGCGCGAGGGGCTGCTCGACACGCCGGCGCGGGTGGCGCGGGCGTGGCGGGAATATGCGCGGGGCTATGGCGAGGACCCGGCGCTGCACCTCGAGCGGACGTTCGAGGAGGTCGGCGGCTATGACGAGATCATCCTGCTGAAAGACATCCCGTTCCAGTCGCATTGCGAGCATCACATGGCGCCGATCATCGGCAAGGCGGCGATCGCTTATCTGCCCGGCGACAAGGTGGTCGGGATCAGCAAATTGGCGCGGGTGCTGCATGGCTTCGCCCGGCGGCTGCAGGTGCAGGAGCGGCTGACCGCCCAGGTCGCCGACTGCATCTGGGAGAATCTCGAGCCCAAGGGCGTGGCGGTGATCATCGAGGCCAGCCACGCCAGCATGACCGCGCGCGGGGTGGGAACGCCGGGGGTGATGATGACGACC
>DAIPLM010000005.1:0-17721 GCA_036769205.1 Sphingomicrobium sp. | reverse complement strand
TCCGCCGCGCGACGCGGTGCTGGTGGTCGGCGATGCGCTGGTCACCGACATGCTTGGCGCCGCCGCCCAGGGCTTCGACGCGGTCTTCGTCCAAGGCGGAATCCACGCCGACGAACCTTTTCCCGCCGACTTCGCGTCACAATATGGCCTTGGCGACTGGTCACCGGTGGCGGTCGTCGACTCGCTTCGCTAAAGGCACATCATGCAACTCCACGGACGCCAGATCGGGCTCGACCAGCCTATATTCCTCATCGCCGGCCCCTGCGTCATCGAGAGCGAGGAGTTGCAGCTGCGGACCGCCGAGCGCCTGAAGGCGATCGCCGACAAGCTTGGCATCTTGTTCTTCTTCAAATCGAGCTTCGACAAGGCCAACCGCTCGTCGGACAAGAGCTTCCGCGGACCGGGCATCGACGAGGGTCTCAAAATCCTCGCCAAAGTCCGCTCAGAAATCGGCGTGCCAGTGCTGACCGACGTTCACGACATTCCGCAAATCAAGCCGGTGGCAGAGGTCGTCGACGTGCTGCAGACCCCCGCCTTCCTCGCCCGCCAGACCGACTTCATCCACGCCGTCGCCGCCTGCGGCAAGCCGGTCAACATCAAGAAGGCGCAGTTCATGGCGCCCCACGATATGAAGAATGTCGTCGAAAAAGCGCGCAGCGCGGCCCAGGCGGCGGGCATCAACGAAGACACCATCATGGTCTGCGAGCGCGGCGCCTCGTTCGGCTACAACAACCTCGTCTCCGACATGCGCGGCCTCGCCATCATGCGCGAAACCGGCTGCCCCGTGGTGTTCGACGCCACCCATAGCGTCCAGCTGCCGGGCGGGCAGGGGACCAGCTCGGGCGGCCAGCGCGAGCATGTGCCGGTGCTGGCCCGCGCCGCCGTCGCCGCCGGCATCAGCGGCCTGTTCATGGAGACCCATCCCGATCCCGCCAAGGCGCTCAGCGACGGCCCCAACGCCTGGCCGCTCGATCGCATGGAGAGCCTGCTCACCACTCTGGTCGACCTCGACCGGACGGTGAAGGAGGCGGGCTTCGAGGAGATGAGCCTGTGAAGAACATGGTGTTCATCCAGGCCAATGCCCGCCAGATGCTCGGCGCCAGGATCAGCGCCTTGAGCTACAAGAAAGCGTCAAACCGGCCCGACAGCTTCGACGTCAGGATCATGGACGCGGCCGATTATCCGCGGCTGATGCGGCCCGGCCAGTCAATCCTGCGCGCCGGCCACGTCCGCGATTGGGATCCGGACGATTTGCAGAGCTTCACGCCGCTGCGCTTCGCGCCGCCGAGCATCATGGGCTTTACGGGCAAGGCGGTTGTCACCGACCCCGATTGCTTCGGCGTCGGCGACGTCGCCGAATTGTTCGACCGCGACATGGACGACAAGGCGATCATGGCGGTGCCGCGGCCGGGACATAACCGCCGTAATGATTACATCGCCACTTCGGTCATGCTGCTCGATTGCAGCAAGCTGAAACATTGGGATTTCGACCAGCAGCTCGACGAACTGTTCGCCCACCGCTTCGACTACATCGACTGGATCGAATTGAAGCGCGAAGACCCGGCGACCATTGGTTTCCTGGAGCCGGAGTGGAACGACTTCGACCGGCTGACGCCCACGACCAAGATCCTCCACACCACCAAGCGCCGCACCCAGCCGTGGAAGGCCGGCCTGCCGATCGATTATACGTTGCGCGAGCGCGGGCCGTTCGATTTCCTCCGCCGCCTGAAGCGCCGCCGCTACGAGCAGCATCCCGACCGCAACCAGGAGGCTTTGGTCTATTCGCTGCTCGCCGACCTCGTTGATCGCGGCGACGTCTCCAGGCAGGAACTGGTCGCCGAAATGGCCGCCAACCATGTCCGCCACGACAGCCTCGACCTGGTCGACCGCTATCGTGGCTGGAATGGGCTAGCCCAGGTCGCCTAACAGTTCGCGGACGGCGCGGGCGGCGGTCTCGACCGGATTTTCGACCCGCGAAGCCAGCGGCCGGTCGACAGTGCCGATCATTCCTCGTTCGCTGAGTGCATCCCAGAAACGGCGCAGGTCGCGGCGGCGGGCATCGGGTCCCACCTCGCGCGGCGCCCCGCCCAGCTTGCGGCGGCCTTTCTCGTCCTGCTCGATCGGCACCAACCCGACCGGCTTGCCGGTGAGGATGGCCTCGGACAGCATCGAAACGCTGTCGCCGGTGACGAAAATCTCGTCCGCCGCCTCGAGCAGCACCGGGAACCGGGGGAAAGCGCCGTCGACCAACCGCGACACAGGCGCCAGCAGCGCTCGCACCGCTTCGGTCACCGGCGGGTCGGTGCGGCGGCTGGTGACGACGACCAGCGATCCATCCTGCTCTTGCAGGCGCTTGGCGGCGCTGGCGACGTGGGCGGCCGACAGCGACCAATATTTGGTGGCGCCACCGATCGCCAGCAGGCGGCGCGGACGGGGCACACTGGCCAGCCATTCCGCTTCCTCGGCGGTCGGCTCCGGCGGCGTCGCGAAGCGGCTCATCGCCAGCGGCAGCAGCAGCACATTGTCGCCGGGCGGCACCGGATATTGCCGGGTGGTGATGACCAGGTCGAACAGCTTCGGGTCGATGCGCGGATGACCGATGCGGACCAGCCTGGTGCGGCCGTGGTTCTGCCTGGCGATCCAGCGGGCGACGGGGACGCTGCGGCGGCCGATGGCGATGACGAGGTCCGGCCAGGGCGGCTGCAGATGCTGGCGGCTGTGGCGGTCGAGCGTCGCCGCGGTCGGGCCGAGCCAGACGCTCAGCGCCTGCAGCCGATTATAACCGAGCGACCGTGTCTCGAACGGCAGACCAAGCCCCTCGGCCAGCGCCAGCGCCTGGTTGTTGTCGCCGGTGCGCGGGCCGAGCAGGACCCAGATTCGGGGCGTCATCGCGACCGCACCCGGCGATGCTCGCGCCGCAGATACCAGATCAGCACGCCGACCATGATCGCCTGGCCAAGGACGATCGCCATCGCCGCGCCCTCGACGTCGAACCGCCACGCCAAGGGCGCGACGACGGCGAAATAGACCAATGTCCCGATCAGCCGGGCCTTGAGCGGGGCGTCGGGGCGATCGAGCGCATAGAGCATCGGCATCAGCGGGAAGCTCAGCACCGCCAGCAGCGGGATGCCGATCATCACCAGCAGCACCGGATAGACGCCGAGGAACTCGGGGCCGAACATGGCATGGATCAGCGGCCGGCCGCCGAAGACCAGGATCAGCACCGCCGCCAGCCCGAACACCCCGGCGATGGCGGTCCCGCGGAGCATCAGCCGCCACGGATGCTTGGTGGCGACGTCCATCCGCACGACTTCGGGATAATAGGCCTTGGCCAGCAAATCGGCGGGCTTGCGGGCGCTGTCGGCGAGGCTGGCGGCGACGCGGTAGAGGGCGGCGCTGGCGGGGCCGAGCAGGCCGCCGACGATCAGCCGGGCCAATGGCCCCCAGGCGCTTTCCAGCGAATATGTGAGGTTGATCTGGATGGCGAACGGCCAGGCGTTGGCGAGGCCCCGCGGCTGCAACGACGGCCGCACATATTGGAGCAACCGCCGGCGGCGAAGCTCGCGCCAGGTCAGGAACCACATGTAGAGGTCGCCGACGAGGTCGGTGGCGAACCAGATGGCGACGAAGGCGGTGAACGACCAGCTTTGCCAGAAGCCGATGCCGCAGAGGACGGAGCGCAGGATCGGCGTCACCGTGCCCTGCCAGCTGATGAGGTCGAAACGGTCCATCGACCGCATCATGCCGGTCGGGCTGGAGGCCCCCATGGTCGGCACCAGCAGGCAGTAGGCCAGGGCCAATCCGAGGTAGCGGTCCTCGATCCCGAACCAGCCGCCGATGAGTGGCAGCAGGGCCATGGCGGCCAGCATGCCGACCAGCCCGCTGGCCAGATCGAGGCCGAGCGAGAAGCCGGCGGCGCGGCCGAAGTCCTCGCCGTCGCCCTTGGCCAAAGCGGCGCCGCCATAGCGGACCACCAATTGCCAGCTCTGGAACTTCGCCAGCCCGTTGGCGGCCTGGGCATAAGAGGCGATGAGGATCAGCAGCCCGAAACCCTGCAGCCCCAGCGACCGGCCGGCGAAGGCCAGCGTGCCGATCGACGCCACCGCCGCCACTCCCTTCGACACCGCCAGATAGGACGTGTTCTTGAGAAGCGACCGAAAGTGCTGGTCGTTGAACCAATTTTTCATCGGCGGCCGAAACTCGGGAAAGCGGGGTCGAGGATGCTTGCGCGCTTATGACACATGGCCCCGCCTTTCCATGACTTCTTGTGGCTGCCGGTTTGACCCAGGTCAAAGCCCGAGCTTTGCAGATCGGACAGGAGAACTTACATGGCCGCCATGCTTGACCTCGACCGCATCCGCGAAGCGCCGGTGAAAACCGCGCCTTACCCCTATTTCGCCTTGCCCGACGCGATCGTCGCCAACGAAGCCCCGGCGATCGCCGCCGCCTTCCCCGACATCGACCGGCCCGGCGCCATCGACGCCAACGCCACCGAATTCGGCCCCGCCTTCGGCCGATTGCTCGACGAGCTCAAGGGCGACGCTTTCCGGCGGGTCATCGCCGAGAAGTTCGATGTCGACCTCGACGACCGCGACATCATCATCAACGTCCGCGGCCTGACCCGGCTGACCGACGGCAATATCCACACCGACACGCCGTCAAAGCTGGTCACTGTCCTGCTCTACTTCAACCATCCCGGCCAGGCGGGCGAGGGCGAGACCAGCCTCAGGATCCTCAACGACGGCAAGGACATCGACAATTACGCCGAGGAAATCCCGCCGGTGCTGGGGACGATGGTCGCTTTCAAAGTGACTCCCAATTGCTGGCACGGGTTCAAGCCGTTCGTCGGCAAGCGCCATTCGCTGCAGCTGAACTATCTGAGCGGGGTCAAGACGACCGGCAAGCACCAGCTCGGACACCGCCTGGTCGGACGAATGAAGCGCAAGCTAGCCCACGTCCTCGCCCGCTAGCCGCCTGCCGCCTCAGGCCGGCTCCGCCTCCCGGGCCTGGACCACCTTGTCGGCGAGGCTGCCGTTCAATTCGGCGAGATGGTCGAACTCGGCCTCGTAGGTCGCCAGCCCCTGGCTCAGCGAGCGCAATTCCGCCTCGAGCCCGGTCAACTCGGCTTCCGGGATCAATGCCTCGATCCGGTCCCATCCCGGCCAGCCCTCGCGCGGGCCCATGCCGAGCATCTGGCCGCGCCGCGAGGCGACGGTCGAGCTGACCCGCGAAGTCGAACTGGACGGAGTGACAACCACCAGTTTCTGCACCGGCTCGAGCAAATGCGGGGTGGCGCCGGCGAGCGCTTCGCTCATGGCGATGCGGCCGGCGGTGCGGAACGCCAGTTCCGATGAATCGACGCTATGGTAGCTGCCGTCGACCAGGGTGACGGCGACATCGACCACCGGGAAGCCACCGAGCGGCCCCTTGCCGAGCGCGTCCTTGACGCCCTGCTCGACCGCCGGAATGTACTGGCGGGGGATGGCGCCGCCGTGGATCTTCTCCTCGAACTGGAAGCCCTCGCCGCGGCTTAAGGGGCGGATCTCGATGACGACGTCGCCGAACTGGCCGTGGCCGCCCGACTGCTTCTTGTGGCGGCCGTGCTGCTTGACCGGCCGGCGAACGCTCTCGCGATAGCCGATCGAGCAGGGCGAGGCGGTGACCTCGACACCGTAGCGGCGCTTGAGGCGGGCGGTGACCAGGGCCAGATGCTCGTCGTTGACGCCGCGTAGGCGCAATTCGTGGCTGGCCTCGTCATGCTCGACGCTAAGCGCCAAGTCCTCCTCGACCAGTTTGGCGATGGCGCTGGCCAGCCGGACGTCGTCTTTGCGGTCCGAGGGCTGGACTGCGACGCGGGCGTTGCGCGCTGGCAATTCGACCTCGATGTCGGGCGGCAACGTACCTTTCGACAACCACTGGCCGGCCTTCAGTTCGTCGGCCTTGCCGATGGCGACGACATCGCCGTTGCCGGCCTTCGAAACCTTGGTCGTCTTGTCGCCCTGGACGGCGAACAAGGCGCCCAGGCGGACATGCTCATCGCGACCCTTGAGTTCGGCGCCCTCGGCAATGTCGCCGCCGAGCACGCGGGCCAGCGCCAGTCGGCCGACCGAGCCGCCGTGGCTGATCTTGAAGGCGTAGAGCGAAGGGTCGCTGACCGACAGGCGGCGGGCGGTGGCTTCCGGGCCCGGCGCTTCGTGGCGCAGCGCTTTCAGCAAGCGGCGCACGCCCCAGCTGCTGGCGGCCGAGCCGAACAGTACCGAGACGCCCAAATTCTCGCCGGTCTCGCGGGCCAGATCGGCAAAGATGGTCGTCGCCTCCGGCGCCTGGTCCATCAGCAATTGCTCGAGCAGATCGTCGTCATGGTCGGCGAGCTGCTCAAGCATCTGGGTGCGGGCCTCGGCCTCGCGCTGCTGCAGGGCGTCGGGCATGGCGATCTGCTCGGACGGGGCGCCGGGCCGGTAATGGAAGGCGCGCTCCAGCGCCAGATCGACGAAGCCGCTGACCTTCTCGCTTTCCCAGATCGGGATCTGGCGGGCGATGATCGGCGACACGCTCATCGGCTGCAGCGCGGTCAGTAAGTCGCGGACCCGGCCGCGGGCCTGGTCGATGCGGTTGACGAAGATCAGATGCGGGATGCCCTGCTCGTCGAGCATGCGCAGGGCCGGGGCGGCGAGCGCGGCGCGGGCCGGGTCGGGGTCGACGACGACGATGGCGATGTCGGCGACGGCGACGGCATGGGCGCCGTCAGCGGCGAAGCCGATCGAGCCCGGGACGTCGAGCAAGGCGAAATGCTCGCCGAGATAATCGAAGTTGAGGAGATTGAGTTCGGTCGAGCCGCCACGGGCGCGGGCCTCGGGGCTGGCATCGCCGATGCTGGAGCCGGTCGCCGTCGAGCCCTGGCGGTCGCTGGTGCCGGAGGCAAACAGCATCGCCTCGGCCAGGCTGGTCTTTCCCGCGCCGGCCGGCCCGACCAGCGCGATCACTCGAGTGCCGTTGGTGACAGCTCCATTGGGCATGCGACTCTCCTTCGTCCGTGGCTGCGGGCGCGAGTCGCGTGGAAGCGCGGCACGCGCCTTCCGAAACGAGCAGCGTCGGACTCTCGTCACGATTATGCAAGAGGTCTGTTGGCGCCTGCGTCACGGCGAGGAACGCGCGCGGCGAAGGGAGGGTCGGCAATCCGCCAGGTCGCGGCCGGCATCCGCCTTTCTTTTCTGCCCCGCTTCGAACAAGAAGGTGGACCCCGGCTCGAGGCCGGGATGACGGCTGGGGGGGAAGCGCCGGTCATGGAGATGTTCAACTATGTGATGGTGCTGGCCTCGGTCATCGTCGGCCTTGGCATCGCCCATTTGCTGCAGGGCATCGCCGGCATCATCCAGCATCCGGGCCGCGAGAGGATCTATTGGGTGCACCTGGTGTGGGTCGCGGTAATCTTCATGCGGGCGATCTTCTGGTGGTGGTTCGAGTTCCGCCTGTCCGAGACCGGGCAATGGTCTTTCGCGCTGTACCTGTTCGTCCTCGGTTATGCGTTCCTGCTCTACCTGACGTGCGCGCTGCTGTTTCCGCGGGACCTTGCCGACTATGACGGGTTCAAGGACTATTTCTATTCGCGCAAGGACTGGTTCTTCGGCATGAATTTCGCCGGCATCGGCGTCGACGTCGTCGACTCGCTGGCCAAGGGCCTCGACCATTTCCAGTCGCTGGGGCCGTCCTACCCAATCATCATGGCGGTGCTGGCGAGCCTGTTCGCGATTGCCATGTGGACCCGGAGCGAGCGCTTCCACGCAGCCTTCGCAGTCGCCTCGCTGGCTTACCTGATGTACTATCCGATCACGAATTTCAGCACCGTGCAGTGAGCGCTCAGGCCGCCGGCAGCAACCTCTGCTCGCCCGCAAGTCGGATCAACGCCGCCTGCAGTTTCTCGAAGGCGCGCACCTCGATCTGGCGGATGCGTTCGCGGCTGACATTGTAGACCTGGCTTAGGTCCTCCAGCGTCTTGGGCTCATCGACCAGGCGGCGCTCGGTCAAGATATGGCGCTCGCGCTCGTTCAAACTCTCCATCGCCTCGACCAGCAAATCGTGGCGGACCTGGCGCTCTTCCTCATTGGCGTAGATTTCGTCCTGCAGCGGCGCTTCGGAGACGAGGAAATCCTGCCACTGGCCCTCGCCATCCTCGCTGCTGCGCAGGGGCGCGTTCAGCGACGTGTCGCCGCCATGGCCCATGCGGCGGTTCATCGAGATCACCTCGTCCTCGGTGACGCCGAGGTCGGTGGCGATCTTCTTGACGTCGGCGGGCTTCAAATCGCCTTCCTCGAAGGCGTCGATCTGGTTCTTCATCCGCCGCAAGTTGAAGAACAGCTTCTTCTGGGCGGCGGTGGTGCCGATCTTGACCAGGCTCCAGCTGCGCAGGATGAATTCCTGGATCGAGGCGCGGATCCACCACATGGCGTAGGTGGCGAGGCGGAAGCCGCGGTCGGGCTCAAACTTCTTGACGCCCTGCATCAGGCCGATGTTGCCCTCGGAGATGAGTTCGCTGACCGGCAGGCCGTAGCCGCGGTAGCCCATGGCGATCTTGGCGACGAGGCGGAGGTGCGAGTTGACCAGCTTGGCGGCCGCGTCCGTGTCGTTATGCTCCCGCCAGCGCTTGGCGAGCATATACTCTTCCTCGGGAGCGAGGATCGGGAACTTCTTGATTTCGGTGAGGTAGCGGTTGAGCCCGGCTTCCCCGCCCGAAGCGGGGATCGAGATCGCGCCTTTGCCTTGTGCCATTGTCGTCTTCAACTCCCTGGGCCGGGGCCCGTGTCCGGCCCCTAGCGTTTCAAATCCTATACACCAAGCGCTCTGAACAGTTCCTGCATGTCCGACGGAAGGGCGCTCTCAAACGACAGACGCGCTTTCGTTACGGGATGGACGAAGCCCAGGCCGGCGGCGTGGAGCGCCTGGCGGTGGAAGTCCAATTGATTGAGCAACTGTCTGTGAACGCTTTTGCCGCGCCCGTAGACCGGGTCGCCGAGCAGGGGATGGCCGATCGACGCCAGATGGACCCGCACCTGGTGGGTGCGGCCGGTTTCGAGGCGGCACTCGACCAATGCGGCGTCGCGCAACGGCTCGAGGCGCCGCCAGTGGGTGACCGCGCGCTTGCCGCGAGCGCCACTGACGATGGCGATCTTCTTGCGGTCGTGGGCGGAGCGGGCGAGCGGAGCGTCGATGTTGCCACCGGCGGTCTTCGGCAGGCCGTTGACGATGGCGAGGTAGCGGCGATCGATGCTGTGGGCGGCGAACTGCTTCGCCAGCCCCTCGTGGGCAACATCGGTCTTGGCGACCACCAGCAGGCCCGACGTGTCCTTGTCGATGCGGTGGACGATGCCCGGGCGGGCAACGCCGCCGATGCCAGACAGGCGGCCGGCGCAATGGTGGAGCAAGGCGTTGACCAGGGTGCCCTCGCGGTTGCCGGCGGCGGGATGGACGACGAGGCCGGCGGGCTTGTCGACGATGAGGAGGTGCTTATCCTCGAACGGGATGGTCAGCGGAATATCCTGCGGGGCATTGTGCGCCGGCTCGGGGTCGGGGACGGTGAGGGTGAAAGCCTCGTCGCCTTGGACCTTGGTGGCGGGGTCGCGGAGCAGCTTGCCGTCGGCCTCCAGCCCGCCGGCGCGGATCAGGCCCTTCAACCGCTCGCGGGACATGGTGGGAACGGCGTCGGCCAAGGCGCGGTCGAGCCGCCAGCCGGCGTGGGCGGGCCGAAGCGCGATCGCGATAGTGCTGTGCCCCCCGGCCATGATACGGATGTGGGAAGCCGCGGGCCGGCTTCAATAGGTCAGGAAATCAGATCGCGCTCGAAGGCTTCGGCCTCGGGGATGGCGCCCATTTCCTCGAGCAGCCGCTCGATGTCGGCCTGCAGCGCCTTGGCCTGGGCCTCGAGCGCATGCCGCGCGGTCGGCTGGACGTCGGCCATCTCGGCTTCGGTCAGCCGGTCGATGGCGAAGCGCAGCTCGCGGATGGAGGCGACCAATTGCTCGAGTGGCTTCATGACGCCATTATCCCGCGAAACAGGTTCGAATAGCAACCAACTGCTTAAGGGGGTGGCTTGCCTAAGGCATTTCAGTGCCGCATCAGTCGCCGGGATGAACGCCATCGACCTTGCCTCGCTCCTCTGCTCGCGCCTGTGCCATGATTTGCTGTCACCGGTCGGGGCGTTGAACAACGGCCTCGAGCTGATGGCCGACGAGCAGGACCCGGAGATGCGCGAGAAGTGCCTGGAGTTGCTCAACGAGAGCGCCCGGGCGTCGGCCAATAAGCTGAAATTCTTCCGGCTGGCGTTCGGCGCCGGCGGCGGCTTCGGCGACCAGATCGACACACGCGAGGCGCATTCGGCGCTGGAGGGACTGTTCGGCGCCGACGGGCGGGTCGAGCTCGGCTGGCTGGTCGAGGATGATTCCCTGCCCAAGGGAGCAGTCAAATTGCTGCTCAACCTGGCGCTGATCGCCGGCGATGCATTGGTGCGCGGCGGCCGGCTCGATGTCGGCGCCGAGCATGGGGCCAAGGGGCTGGAGCTGGTGATCCGCGCCGAGGGGCCGCGCATCCTGCTGGACCCGGCGCTGCGCGAGACGATCCTCAAGGGCAGTTCCAACGGCACGGTCGAGCCGCGCGCTGCGGGCGCCTGGCTGGCGCATGAACTGGCGGCGCAGGCGAAGGGCGAAATCCGGCTGTCGGACCCGGCCGAGGAAGTGCTGCTGATCGGGGTCACGCTTCCCGGGACCTAGACTCCGCTACCAGCGAGGCCGTGATGGTGACGAAGAAGCGCTCTGGGAGTGAGCGAGTGCAGCCAGGTAGGAAATCCTACCTGGCAATCGAGCGAGCGTGCCAGGGCGCTTCTTCGTCCCACCCGGCGGGCATGCCCCTGCCGGCGCTGCGCTTCGTTGTGGCGCTCGACCGGGCCTACGGGCCCGCTCTTCACGCCTCTCCTCGCGCAGCATCCGGCAGGAGCCATGTCACGGCCTCGCTGGTAGCGGAGTCTAGATCCTCACAAGGATAACGCCGCATTAACACCTTGGCCCCATAAGACGCCCTGAGCAAAGAGCGCGGGGCCAGAACCGACAATGGACGACCTGATTGCCGATTTCGTGGCCGAGTGCCGGGAAATGCTGGAAGCGCTGGGCGGCGAGATCGTCGCCTGGGAGGCCCAGCCGGACGACCGCGCCCGGCTCGATTCCATCTTCCGCTTCGTCCACACCGTCAAAGGCAATTGCGGCTTCTTCGATTTCCCGCGGCTGGAGGCACTGAGCCACGCCGCCGAGGACGCCTTGGCCGACGTCCGCGCCAACCGCCGCGGCGCCGATCCGGCCCTGGTCAGCGCCGTGCTGGCGATCATCGACCGCATTGGCGAGATGGTCGCCGCGATCGAGGCCGGCGAGGATTTCCCGGCCGGTGACGACAGCAGCCTGATCGACGCGCTCGCCCAGGGCGCCGAAGGTCCGGCGACGCCGGTCGCCGCCGCGCTCGAAGCGAAGAGCGGGACGACGGTGGCGCCGCGCACCATCCGCCTGTCGGTCGAATTGCTCGACCGGGTGATGAGCGGCGTTTCCGACATGGTGCTGGCTCGCAACGAGCTAGCCCGCCGGCTGCGCGAAACCTCCGCCGACGTCACCGTCGATGGCGCCTTCGAGCGGCTCTCCGGGATCATCGCCGAGATGCGCGACGCCATCACCCGCACCCGCATGCAGCGGATCGAGAATCTGTTCGTCGCTCTGCCGCGCATGGTCCGCGACCTGTCGGCCGAGCTCGGCAAGCAGGTGCTGGTCGATATCGAGGGCGGCGACGTCGAGCTCGACCGCGAAATGATCGAGATGATCCGCGATCCGCTGACCCACATCATCCGCAACGCCGTCGACCACGGTATCGAGACGCCGGCCGAGCGGATCAAGGCGGGCAAGCGCGAAATCGGCCTGCTGTGCGTCTCCGCGCGCCAGTCGGGCAACCAGATTTTGATCGACATCGTCGACGACGGTCGCGGCATCGACGGCAAGAAGCTGGTCGAGAAAGCGATTTCCGTCGGCACCATCGACAAGGCCGCCGCCGCCGCTCTGTCGCCGCGCGAGCAACTGGCCTTGATCTTCGAGGCCGGCCTGTCAACCGCCAGGGAAGTCACCGCCATTTCCGGGCGCGGCGTCGGCATGGACGTCGTCCGCTCCAACGTCGAGCGGATCGGCGGCATCGTCGAAGTCGACAGCACGCCGGGGCAGGGCGCGCGCATGACCCTGCGGGTGCCGCTGACCCTGACCATCATCCCGGCGCTGACGGTGTCGGTCGGTAACCAGCATTTCGCCATTCCGCGCTCGGCGATCGAGGAGATCGTCCGGGTCAACGGTGGCTCCGTCACCCTGGACCGCGTCGGCGGCGCCGGCGTCGCCACCATCCGCGGCCGCCGCGTGCCCGAGATTTCGCTGGCCGAGGTACTCGGCCTCGACAGCGCCGTCGCCGACGAGGAAGGCAGCCTGATCGTGCTTCGGCCCGCCGGCGGCGATGTCTATGCGCTCGCCGTCGACCGAATCCACGATCATGAGGAACTGGTCGTCAAGCCGGCGGCGCCGGCGGTGATGGCGACCGGCCTGTATGCCGGGACGACGCTCGCCGACGACGGCAGCCCGATCCTGTTGTTCGACCCGGCCGGAGTCGCCGAGGTCGGCGGCGTCCGGCTGGAGGCGCACGAGCGCACCGCCCGTATCGCCGAGACCGAGACGACCGCCATCGTCCGCGACAATAGCGTCATCCTGTTCCGCGGCCTCGACGGTAACCGCCGGGCGCTGCGCCTGGCGGTGGTCGATCGCATCGAGGAAGTCGAGCGCAAGGCGATCCGCAAGGCCGCCGGCCAGCTGCGCGTGCAGCTGGGCGAGACCATCCTGCCATTGGCCGGCGCCGAAGCGCTGGAGAAGGGCGACGACAAGGTCCGCGTCTTCCGCCTGAACGACGGCGCGCAGGAGATCGGCTACGCCTTCCGTGAGGTCATCGACCTGATGGCGATGGACAATGAATTGATCCCCGCCGACCATCCCGGCGCCGTCAGCGGCGTCACCTTGATCGGCGGCGAGCCGGCCGAGCTGCTCGACGCTCACTGGCTGTTCGCCACCCACCTCGGCGCCTCTGCCCGGTCCGCCGTGCAATCGGTTTGCCAGCTGCCGAGCGACGACCCGTGGATGCAGAACATGCTGCGGCCGATCGTCGAGGCGGCCGGATATCTGGTGATCGGCGAGGCGGACGAACTCATCCCCGACCTCATCATCGCCTGCGACCGTGCGCCGGCCGAGGCCGCCGACGGCGCCCGCACCATCGTCCTGCGCTCCGACCCCGACGGCGAGGACGGCACCAGCATCTACCGCTACGACCGCGCCGGTTTGCTGATGGCGCTGAAGTCCGCCGCGGCGGCAACCGAGAAGCTCGCGGGGAGCCAAACCAAAAAGCGCGCCGGGAGGGGCAAATGAACGAGCTGCTGCTGATCGTCACCATCGCTGGCAGCCGCGTCGCCTTGCCGGCCGCCGCCGTCGAATCGGTGGTCGAGCTCGACGCTTTGATCCCCGTGACGCGCGCGCCGGGCCATGTTGCTGGCCTGTCGGCACTGCGCAGCCGGGTGCTGACCGTGATCGACACATTGCGCTCGCTCGAATTGGGCGACACCGATTGCTCGGACGGCATCCGCGAGGCCGCCGTCGTCGAGCTGGACGGTCATCATTACGCGCTCCTGGTCGATGTCGTCGACGATGTCATCGAAGCCTTGTCCGATCCCTCGCCGATGCGCGCCGCCATGGGCGCCGGCTGGGAACGGGCGTCGAAGGGCATGGTCGAGACCGAGGAGGGCCCGCTGCTGCTACTCGACATCGACGCCTTGGTCGCCGGCCCGGGACAAGAAGCCCGCGCGGCTTAAGCCTATGGTTACCCTTCCAGTTTAAATGCTCAGCCGAACCTGACGGGAAACAAGCATGAAGACCTGCCTGATTGTTGATGACAGCAAGGTGATCCGCAAGGTCGCCCGTCACATCCTGGAGACGCTGGAGTTCACCGTCGACGAGGCCGGCGACGGCCGCGAGGCGCTGTCGCGCTGCGAAGCGGCGATGCCCGACGTCGTCCTGCTGGATTGGAACATGCCGGTAATGAGCGGCATGGAGTTCCTGAAACTGCTGCGCCAGCGCGGCCACAGCGACCAGCCCAAGGTCGTTTTTTGCACCACCGAGAACGACATGGCGCATATTCGCGCGGCGTTGGAAGCCGGCGCGGATGAGTATGTGATGAAGCCTTTCGACCGCGAGACTTTGCACATCAAGCTCCAGCTCGTCGGCGTCGCCTGAGTCCCCCCAAATGACGCCCGCGCTCGCCAGAACGGGGCCAGGGTACGGACGGGGCGAGCAACCCCGCATCCGGCTGATGGTCGTCGACGATTCGATGGTCGCCCGGGCGGTGCTGACGCGGATGCTGGAAGCCGACGGCGGGTTCGAGATCGCCGCTGTCGCCGGGACGGCCGAGGACGCTATCGAGGCGCTGGCGCAGGTCCGTGTCGACATCATCCTGCTCGATCTGGAAATGCCTGGCGCTGGCGGCCTCAAGTCGATCCCGCGCATCCTCGAGATCGCCCATGGGGCGCGGGTGATGATCGTCTCGTCGCTGGCCGAGGAGGGCGCCGAGGAAACCGTCGCCGCTCTGGCACTGGGCGCCGCCGACACTTTGCCCAAGCCGGGCACCGGCCGCTTCAACGGCCGCTTCTCGGAAATCCTGATGAGCAAGTTGCGCGCGCTCGGCCGGGTCGAGGACCAGGACGCGGCGCCGAAGCGCGCTTCCGTCCGCACCGCCAGCGCGGCGCCGTTGCGGGCGATGGTCAATGATCCGCTGCGCCTGCTGGCGATCGGCGCCTCGACCGGCGGTATCCATGCGCTCGGCAGCTTCTTTCAGGAATTGCCGGCGAAGATCGGCGTGCCGATCCTCGTCACCCAGCATTTGCCGGCGCCGTTCATGGCGGTGTTCGCCCGCCAGCTCGGCAATGCCGCCGGCCGCGAGGCAATTGTCGCCGAGGATGGCCTGCGGCTGCTGCCCGACCGCATCGTCATCGCCCCGGGCGACGCTCATCTAACCGTCGACATCAATGGCGGCCATCTCGTCGCCCGATTGCTGCGCAACCGTTCGGCGAGCGGCTGCCTGCCGTCGCTCGACCCGATGCTGGCCTCGGCCGGCCGGCTGCTTGGGCCCGAAGCGCTCGGCATCGTCCTCACCGGCATGGGGCGCGATGGCCTCGAAGGGGCGATGGCGCTGATCGGCGCCGGCGGCTCGGTGATCGTCCAGGACGAAGCCAGCTCGGCGGTGTGGGGCATGCCGCGGGTGGTCGCCGAGGCCGGCCTCGCCTGCGCCATATTGCCGCCCGCCAAGATCGCCCGCCGCGTCGCCGCCCGGGCGGAGCTGATGCCATGCAAGTAAGCGACAGCTCCAGCCGCATCCTCGCCGGCCTGCTCGAGGCGCGCACCGGCCAGCAATTGACCCTGAACCGCCGCTGGCGGCTGGAGACGGCGCTGTCGTCGCTGCTGCGCGAGCGCGAAATCGCCACCCTCGATGAATTGATCACCATCCTGGTGATGGGCCGCGAGCCGGCGCTGGCGACCTTGGTGGTCGAGGCCCTGCTCAACAACGAAACCTATTTCTTCCGCGACCGTCAGCCGTTCGATCTGCTGAGCGCGCAGGCGCTGCCGGCTTTGGCGAAGGCCCGCGCCGACAAGAAGCGCCTGCGCATCTGGTCGGCGGGCTGCTCGACCGGCCAGGAGGCCTATTCGCTGGCGATGCTGTTCGCCGACGAGCCCTTGAAATGGCAGGGTTGGACGATCGACATCCTCGGCACCGACGTGTCGAGCGCTGTGGTCGACCGGGCCCGCAGCGGCACCTACACCCAGTTCGAGGTCCAGCGCGGCCTCGGCATCGCCCAGATGATCAAGTGGTTCGAGGAATGCGATGACGGCTGGCGGGCGATTGAGCCGCTGCGCAAGCCGGTCCGTTTCCAGGTCCACAATCTGCTCGAGCCGCCGCCGCACCCCGGCCAGTTCGACATCGTCCTGTGCCGCAACGTCCTGCTCTATCTCAGCCCCGAGAAGCGCACCTCGGCGTTCGACCGGCTGGCGTCGGCGATGGCGCCAGACGGGGCGCTGATGCTCGGCGCCGGCGAGACGGTGATCGGCCAGACCAAGATGCTGGCCGCCGATCGCGAATGCCGCGGCCTCTATCGGCTGGCCGGCGAGCAAATGGCCGACCGCCGCGAGCCGCGCGTCGCCTAGGGACTTGACGTTCTCCGCGTAAAAGTGCGCGATGCGCCGCCATGGACTTCGTCGATTTGCCTTCGCCCAATTTCGACGAGCGGACGCTGCCGGTATCGATGATCGTCCTCCATTACACCGGCATGCCCGACGCCCAGGGCGCGCTCGACCGGCTGACTTCGCCCGAGGCAAAGGTTTCAGCCCATTATTGCGTCGACGAGGATGGCACCGTCTATCGCCTGGTCGACGAAACCAAGCGCGCCTGGCACGCGGGCAAAAGCTATTGGCGAGGGGTGACCGACATCAATTCGGCCAGCGTCGGCATCGAGATCGTGAACCCTGGCCATGAGTTCGGCTATCGCTTGTTCCCCGACGAGCAAGTGGCGGCGCTGATCCCCCTGCTCAACGACATCAAGGAGCGTCACGGTATCAGCCGCGGCAACATCGTCGGCCACAGCGACATCGCCCCGGCGCGCAAGGAGGACCCCGGCGAGCTATTCCCGTGGAGCGCACTGGCCAAACGCCGCCTGGCGCTGCCGAGCCCGACCCGCGAGCTGATGGATCCGTTCTGGACCGACGCCGGCTTCCTGCTGGCGCTGGAGCGCTTCGGCTATGACGTCACCGACCATAAGAAAGCCGTGATCGCCTTCCAGCGCCGCTTCCGGGCCGAGCGGATCGACGGCATCATCGACGGCGAGTGCCGGGCGAAGCTGCTGGCGCTCTTGCTGCCACGGCCGCAGTAGCCCATATCGTCCCCGCCAGAGGGCCGGGCGACCGCGGCTCCCGCAAGGGGGGCGAGGAAAGTCCGGGCTCCACGGAACAACGGTGCCGGGTAACACCCGGCCACCCCTTCGGGGGCGAGGGATAGTGCCACAGAAAGCAGTCCGCCCGGCTTCGGACGGGTAAGGTCGAAAGGGTGCGGCAAGAGCGCACCGCGGTCCTGGCGACAGGGCCGGCACGGTAAACCCCACCGGGTGCAAGACCGAATAGGGGCGGCACATGGGCCTGTTTCCGGCTCGTCGCCCGGGTTGGTCGCTGGAGGCGAAGGGCAACCTTCGTCCTAGAGGAATGGTCGCCGCTCTCGTAACGCTCGGGAGTACAGAACCCGGCTTACAGGCCCTCTGGCATCTTTTCCTGTCCCTTCGCCTCGCAATGCCCCCGGCGAAGGGCTAGTCTGGACTCCAAATGGCCAAACAGAAGCGATCCGACGACTGGGGCTTTCCCCGCTGGCGCCCTTATGGTGCGAAGGGCCGCGAAGCCGCGCGGGTGCGCTTGTGCGACCGGGTCGACTGCGACCGGCCCGGCGACCGGCCGGCGCCCAAGTCGCCCAACAGCCGCGAGCGCTGGTATTTCTGCGAGGCCCACGCCGCCGAGTACAACAAGAACTGGAATTATTTCGCCGGGCTCGACGCCGAGGAAGCTGCGCGCCGCGCCGCCGAAGAGG
>DAIPLM010000130.1:0-5529 GCA_036769205.1 Sphingomicrobium sp. | reverse complement strand
GATCACCTCCACCGGAATCCCCAGCTTGTCGAGCTGCGGCCTGACCTGCTTGGCGTCGCCGACGACGACCCAGGTGAAGCCTCTGGGGTCGACCGCGGCCTTCAACGCCTGGTCGAGGCCGGCGCGGGTCAGCCCGCGGTACTTGTCGGCCAGCAGCTCGTAATAATTGTCCGGCCGGTGGTAGAGGTCGTTGGTCATCATCGCGCCGAGCACGGCGCCGCTGGTCTCGAACCGGCCCGGCAGCGCATCGACATTGTTCGACACCAGCCGGGTCAGCTCCTCGCCGCTGACGCCCTTCTTGCGCAGCATCATGCTCAACTGGTCGTTCAAGGCGCGGATCGACTCGCCGGTCTTGTCGGACTGCACCGGCGCGTTGATCAGATAGGGCACGGCGTGGACGTTGAGGCCGACCGAGGAGCGGACACCATAGGACCAGCCCTTGGTTTCGCGCAGGTCCATGTTGATCCGCGACAGGAAGTTGCCGCCCAGCACCTCGTTGGCGCCGCTGATCGGGACGATGTCGCCGAACGGGTCGACCGGGGTCAGCTGGCCGCCGTAGATGATCGATTGCGGCGAGCCGGGACGGTCGATGAGGACGATCTTGGGCGCGGTCGGGCGGGCAGGCGGCGTCGTGAAGGTCTTGACGCCCTTGGCCGCGGCCGGGGCCGCCCAGCTGCCGAAGCGCTGCTCGAGCTGCGGCATCAGCTCGGCGAGCGGCAAGTTGGAGACGACGAACACCTCCATATTGTCAGGCCGGAGCCAGCTGTCGTGGAAGCGCTGGAGGTCGGCGCGGGTGAAGCCGGTGACCGCCGCCACTTCGCCGAGCGAGGTCGTCGCATAGGGATGGTCCTCGCCAAACAGCAGCGCCGGCAGCGCCCGCGCCGCCATCGCGTTCGGCTCCTTCTGGGCCTGGGCGATCGCGGTCAGGGTCTGCGTCTTGACCCGATCGACCTCGGCGGGGTCGAAGGTCGGCCGCTGGACGATGTCGGCGAGCAAATCGAGCGACGGCGCCAAGTTGGCCGACAAAGCCGAGAGGATCACCGCCGAGCGGTCGGCGCTGCCGTTGGCGCTGACCACCGCGCCCAGCCGTTCCTCGGCTTCGGCGATCTGCTGGGAAGTCATGCCGTCGGCGCCTTCCTCGAGCAGGCTCAAGGTCAGGTTCTGCAAGCCGCGGCCGGCCTTGGCATCGGCGGCGAAGCCGGCGTCGAACGCCAAAGCGACGGTCGTCGTCGGGATGGCGTTGCGCTGCGCGTAATGGACCTGGACGCCGTTCGACAAAGCGACATGGCTGACATCGGGGAAGTCGAGCGGCGGCGTCTGCGTCACCGGCGGGATCACCCGCGGCGTCTTCTTCGAGGGGATGTCGACCGACTTGGCCTTGCCGCCCTTGGCTTCGACGTAGGGCGGACGGTCGCCGGGAACGAGCATGACGTTGAAGGACGGCCGGCCGAGCCACTGCTGCATCGCCGCGCGGACGTCGGCGGCAGTGACGGCCGCATATTGGTTGAGCGAGGTCTTGTAGAAATCGCTGTCGCCGGTGAACACCTTGCCCTCGGCCAAGGCGACGGCCTTGCCGCCGAAGCCACCGACCTGCTCCAAGCCGCGGATGCGGCTGGCGACGTCCTGGGTGGCGGCGCGCTTGACCTCGTCATCGGTCGGGCCGTTGGCGAGATAATCGGCGAGGATCTCGGTCAGGCGCTTGTCGACCAGCGCCGGATCGACGCCGGGCTTCACCGTCGCGGTCACCTCGAACAGGCCGATGCGCTGGAATGGCTGCAGGCCGGCGGTGACCGCCACGGCCAGTTTCTCGTCGCGGACCAGGATCTTGTCGAGCCGCGAGCTGGCGAGGCCGCCGAGGATCGAGCCGCCGAGGTCGAGCGCGGCGAGCTGCGGCGAATTGATGCCGGGCACCGCCCAGTGGCGCTGCAGCTGGGTCGCGGCGACGCGGTCGTGCATGACGATCGACTTGGTCGCCGGCAGGGTCGGCACTGCCGCCTGCGCCGGATTATTCACCGGGCCGGTCTTGATCGCGCCGAAATATTTCTCGACCAGGGGCCGCGCCTCGGCGGTGTCGATGTCGCCGGCCAGCACCAGCACGGCATTGTTGGGGCCGTACTTGTCGATGAACCATTCCTTCACGGTCGCCAGGCTGGCGGCGTCGAGGTCGGCCATCGAACCGATGGTGTCGTGGTGGTAGGGATGGCCTTCGGGGAAGAGGTTGGCGAGCACCTCATAATCGACCAGCCCGCCGGGCCGATTGTCGCCCTGGCGCTTCTCGTTCTGGACGACGCCGCGCTGGTTATCCAGTTTCTCCTGGTTGATGGCGCCGAGCAGATAGCCCATCCGGTCGCTTTCCATGAACAAAGCCCGCTCGAGCGCCCCCCGCGGCACCGTCTCGAAATAATTGGTGCGGTCGAACCAGGTGGTGCCGTTGTAATCGGTGGCGCCGATCTGCTGCAGGTAGGTGAAGTAATCGCCCGGCAAATTCTCCGAGCCGTTGAACATCAGATGCTCGAACAGATGGGCGAAGCCGGTCTTGCCCTCGGGCTCGTCCTTCGACCCGACATTGTACCAGGTGCTGACCGCGACCACCGGCGCCTTGTGGTCCTCGTGGACCAGCACCGTCAGCCCGTTCTCCAGCTGGAACATCGAGTGCGGGATGCTGACTTCGCTGACCAACTCCGACACCGGCGCCGCCTGCGGCGCGGCGGGCGGCGGCGGCGGCAGGTCGATGGCGGCGGTCAAATCGGCGACGGCCGCCGACTGGACCCGGGCGGACGGCGCGCAGGCGGTAAGGATGGCGGCGGAGGCGAGCAGGACGGTCAGCTTGGAAAGGTTACGCATGGGGAGGGAGGCTCCGGCTGAATGGGAAATTACCCGGCGCACCCTAAGCACCCGAAGCGGAAGCGCAACCGCCTTTGGCCAAGCGGCATGGGCGTTCGATGAAATGCTGGGGGCCTCAGCCGCCGCGCCCGCCAATCGACTCCATCAATTCGCGGCGCAGCAGCGGGTCGGTCTTGAACTCGCCGAGCCAGCATTTGGTGACCAGGGACACGCCGTGCTGGTTGACTCCGCGGGTGGTCATGCAGCCGTGGCTGGCGTGGATGATGACGGCGACGCCCTTGGGCTTCAGCGCCTCGTCGAGCGCGCCGGCGATCTGCTTGGTTAGCCGCTCCTGCAATTGCAGCCGGCGGGCGTAAGCGTCGACCAGCCGCGACAGCTTGGAAATGCCGACCACCCGCTCGCTCGGCCGGTAAGCGACATGGGCGACGCCGGTAATCGGCGCCAGATGATGCTCGCAGGTCGAGACCAGGGGGATGTCGCGCAGCAGCACGGTTTCGTCATAGCCCTCGGCTTCGCTGAACACGCGTTCCAAGAGCGACTTGGGATCGACGTGGTAGCCGGCGAACCATTCCGCCTGCGCCCGGGCGACCCGCGCCGGAGTGTCGCGCAGGCCCTCGCGGTCGGGGTCGTCGCCCGCCGCCAGAATCAGCGTGCGCACCGCGCGCTCGACGTCGGCGCGGCTGGGCAACGTCTTGCCGACCGGCGTTTCCTCGCAGTCCGCCAAAACCGGAAAGCCTTCAAATTCGGTGAAGTCCACACGCACCTCCCACACTCATGTGGTGCTTTGGACGGCGGCGGCCGCTCGAGGTTCCCCGGCCTGGCGGATCGAAGCTTCGAGCTGCCGTTCGTCCCCGAGCATCTCGAGGTCGCGGCCGACGCCAGCGGAGGCGCGATGGGCGCCGCTTTGGTAATAACGGGCGACGAATTCGCCGCCGTCGACATCGCCGTCGATGCTGACCTCATCCCAGGCCGCCGCATGGCCGACATAGCGCAGCTGCAGGCCATATTGCTCGGTCCAGAAGAACGGCACCGCGTCATAAAGCTGCATCAGGCCAAGCATGTTGGCGGCGGCGGTTTGGCCCTGGCGCTCGGCGGTCGCCCAATGCTCGATGCGGGTGCGGGCGCCGGTGATCGGGTCGGCATAGGCGGCGATGTCGCCGGCGGCGAAGATTCCCGGCGCGCTGGTTTCCAGCAAGGCGTCGACCAGCACGCCTTTGTCGATGGCGATCCCGGCCGCCGCCGCGAGCTCGATGCGCGGCTTGACGCCAATCCCGACCAGCACGAAGTCGGCGTCGATGCGCTCGCCATTGTCGAGGCTGATGGCCGTCCCGTCGAAGCTGGCGGCGGCGCTGTCGGCGTGGAAATGCACGCCTCCTTGCTCATGCCGGGCGCGCAGGAATCGGCCGACTTCCTCGCCGAAGACCCGCGCGAACGGCACCGCGTCGCGGGCGATGACGTGGACTTCGACCTCGCGCTTGCGCAGCGCCGCGGCGGCCTCCATGCCGATGAAGCTGGAGCCGATGATCACCGCTTTGGCGCCGGCGCGCCTTGGCGACGATCGCCCTCGCGTCGGCGAACGAGCGCAGGGTCAGGACATTGGGATGGTCGAAGCCGGGCAAGTCCAGGCGGTTGGGCTCGGAGCCGGTCGCCAGCAGCAGCCGGTCGAACCCCAATGCCTCGCCACCACTCGTCAGGACGCGGCCGCCGGCAACGTCGATTCCGGTCACCTCGATGTTCAGGCGCAGGTCGATCCGGTTATCGGCGTACCATTCGGACGGCCGCAGCGGCATCCATTCCTCCGGCGCCACGCCGGCGAGATAGTCCTTCGACAAATTGGGCCTGTCGACCGGCGGGTCGCCGTCGGCGCTGAGCATGGTGATGGCGCCCGAATAACCGAGCCGGCGCAATTCGTTGGCGCAGCCGACCCCCGCCGCGCCGCCGCCGACGATGACCACGCGCTGGACATCGCTCCGCATCGGCGGGGTCGCCGCGGCCTCCAGCTTGTCGCGGACGAAGACCGTGCCGCCCGCGACCTCGACCCGCCAGCGGTCGAGCGGATCGAGCGCCGGCGCCCGCAGCGCCGCCCCGGTCTTGAGGTCGAAGCAGGCGTGGTGCCACGGGCAGCGGACGGCAGTTCCGTCGAACAGCCCGTCCGCCAGCGGCGCCCCGTAATGGGTGCAGCCGCCGCTGACCGCGAACCATTCGCCGTCCAGCCGCGACAGCAGCACCGGCTGGTCGCCGACCCGGCCGGCAAGCGTGCTCTCGGCCGGCACCATGTCGATCGCGATGCCCGCCGAGAAATCCGGCCCCGTCGCCTGGATGTCGCCGCCCATCTCGTCTCTCCGTTGCCTGTCTCATCCATTGGATGGTCGAAGCGGCGGTTTCGTTCCGGGGCGCGGACAATAAAAGGGCGCGGTCCGCGACGGACCGCGCCCCAATTTCGCTGGTTTTACTGTGCCTGCGGCGCTGCCGCGCTGGCGTTGGCGGGGAGGCCGCCCAATTGCGTCACCAGTTTGATGTAGGCGTCGAGGTAGGCCAGTACGATGACCTGGCCGATCTCGGTGTTCTGATAGCCGCCGCCGCCGGCGCCGGCGACGCCGCTCCACCAGCCGGCGCCGCCGCC
The DNA here is from genome assembly GCA_036769205.1 of Sphingomicrobium sp. Taxonomy (GTDB): domain Bacteria; phylum Pseudomonadota; class Alphaproteobacteria; order Sphingomonadales; family Sphingomonadaceae; genus Sphingomicrobium. The sequence continues at coordinate 62 of DAIPLM010000130.1, read as the reverse complement.
GACCGCGAAGCTGACGTCCTTCTTGCGGGCATAGCCTTCGACCAGGGCTTCTTCCTCGGTCG
>DAIPLM010000004.1:0-17816 GCA_036769205.1 Sphingomicrobium sp. | reverse complement strand
GGCGGCCGCGAGGCGGACCAGATGGCGGACTGGAACGGTCAGGCCGATGTCGTCCTGGTCGACGCCCCTTGCTCGGGCAGTGGCACCTGGCGGCGCAACCCGGAGGGGCGCTGGCGGCTGACCCCCGGGCGGCTCGATCGGGTCGCCGCCCTGCAGGCGCGGCTGTTCGACCTGGCTGCGCCGTTGGTCAAGCCGGGCGGAACCCTGGTCTATGCCGTCTGTTCGCTCCTGGCGCGCGAAGGAGCCGGCCAGGTAGAGGCCTTCTTAGGCCGCCATTCATCTTGGGCGGTACAGGATGTGCCTGGCTTGTTTGGCCGGAGTGACGGCGGTGGGCGGTTGCTGACCCCACGCCATGACGGCACCGACGGCTTTTTCGTCGCGCGGCTTTTACGCTCATGCTAAGGGCGCCGACTGTACTGGAGATGTTGATGCGCCTTTCCCCTTTGGTCCTTGCCCTTGGCCTCGCCGCTTCGTCGCTCGCCGTGCCCGTCGCCAGCCAGAAGCCGGACGACCAGATCGCGCCCAAGTCCCTCCAGTTCCAGAAGCAGGGCGAGGCGGCCTTGGCCGCCGGCCGCCTGCTCGAAGCCGATGACGCATTCGAAACGGCGCTGGCGGTCGACCCGCGCAACCGCGCCGCCTTCGTCGCCATGGCCAAGGTGGCGATGAAGCAGAAGCTCTACGGCCAGGCGATCCGGCTGACCAACAAGGCGCTCAACCTCGAGCCGACCGACAAAGACGCGCTCGCCGTCCAGGGCTCGGCGATGGTCGAGCAAGGCGCCGCCCCGCGCGCCAAAGAGGTGCTCGCCAAGCTGCAGAAGCTGTGCGCGCAGGGCTGCCCGCAAGCCGCCGAATTGAACGCGGCCATCGCCCGCGGCCCGACGCTGGCCCAGGCCAAGCCGCCGGCGACGACACCTAAGAAGAACTGAGCAACCGCGCCAAGGCCACAAAGTCGTCGACGGCCAGCGTTTCCGCGCGGCGTTGCGGGTCGATCCCTAGTTGTTCGAGCGCCGCGAGCGCGCCGGGCAGGGCCTTCAGGCTCTGGCGGAGCATCTTGCGGCGCTGGCCGAAGGCGGCGGCAGTGAGCTGTTCGATGACCTTGGGCCTGACGCCATCCGGCATCGCCGCCGGCTCGACATGGACGACGGCCGAGGCGACCTTGGGCGCCGGCACGAAGGCCGATCGATGGACCGCCATCGCGATTCGCGGACGGCTCCGCCACTGCGCGGCGACCGCCAGCCGTCCGTAATGCTCGCTGTCGGGCGCGGCGACGATTCGCTCGGCGACCTCGCGCTGGAACATCAATGTCAGCGACCGCCACCAGGGCGGCCATGCCTCGCCGCCCAGCCAGCGCAGCAGCAGCGCCGTGCCGACGTTATAGGGCAAATTGGCGACAACATGGGCGCCGTCGCCGGCGGCCGCACGCTCGTCGACCGCCATCGCGTCGCCGTCGATCACCCGCAGCCGGTCCGGGAAGTCCGCCTCCAGCTCGGCCAAAGCCGGCAGGCAGCGCCGGTCGCGCTCGACCGCGACGATTTTGGCGCCGGCATCGAGCAAGGCGCGCGTCAGCCCGCCGGGTCCGGGACCGACCTCATAGACGGTCCGGCCTTCGAGCGGGCCGGGCACGGCGGCGATGCGGGCGAGCAATTGGCGGTCGAGGATGAAATTCTGGCCGAGCGCCTTGGTCGCCTGCAGGCCGTGGCGGGCGATGATGTCGCGCAGCGGCTCCGCCGGCCCGGACGTCACCCCGGCAGGGCCCGAAAAGCGGCGCAGCTCGCCGCCATGCGGATGGCGGCGGCCATCGCCCGCGGGTCGGCGCGGTCCTCGCCGGCGATGTCGAACGCCGTCCCATGGTCGGGCGCGGTGCGGATGATCGGCAAGCCGAGGGTGACGTTGACCCCCTCCTCGAAGTGCAGCGCTTTCAACGGGATCAATGCCTGGTCATGGTACATGCACAAGGCGGCGTCGTAGCGCGAGCGGGCTGCTTCGTGGAACATGGTGTCGGCGGGCAGCGGCCCGACGACTTGCCAGCCCTCGGCCCGAAGCGCGTCGATCGCCGGCTGGATGAGCTCGATTTCCTCGCGGCCCAGCGAGCCGCCCTCGCCGGCATGGGGATTGAGCCCGGCCACCGCCAGCCGCGGCTCGGCGAGGCCGAAGTTGCGCTGCAGCCCGCGCATCACCGCCCGGCCACGCGCCTCGATCAGCGCCGGCGTCAGCCGCTCCGCCACCTGGCCGAGTGGCACGTGGGTGGTCACCGGCACCGTCCGCAGCGTCGGGCCGGCGAGCATCATCGCGACATTTTCCGACGCGATGCCGCAGCGCTCGGCGACAAACTCGGTCTGGCCGGGGTGGGAGAAGCCGATGGCGTAGAGCTGCTGCTTGCTGACCGGGCCGGTGACCACCGCCGACGCCGATCCGGACCGCGCCAGGCCGACGGCCAGCTCCAGCGAATCGAGCGAGCAATGCGCCCCGGCGACACTCGGGCGGCCCGGAATATCGGCGGCGCCGGACGGGATGTGGAGCAACGGCAAGCCGACGTCGAAGGCGGAATCGGCGTCGCGCGGATCGTCGATGGTAACGATCGGCCCGTCCCAGACGGCGCTCAGCGAGCGCCCATCGCCGACCGCGACGAACACCGGCAGGTTGAAGGCCGAGCGGTGGTCCCAGCATTTGGCGACGACTTCGGGGCCGATTCCAGCCGGGTCGCCGAGCGATACGGCCAGCGGAGCGATTGGGGCGGACGACATCCCCCCGCCCTTAGCCCGTCGAATTAGCGGAAGTCGATAATCGCGTCGCGGCGGAGGTCGCGAAGGTAGCGGCGCGCGCGCACGTTGACTCGCTCCTCGTTCATCGATGCCAGCACCTGGTCATAGGTCGGCAGGCTGGGATCGACCTCGTCGCGGCCGCAAATGACCAGCACCCGGACGCCGTCTTCGAGCGAGCCGAACGGCCGCGTCGACTGGCCGACCTGCATCGGCAGCATCATTTCCTGGAGCGCCGGCGGCAGCTCGCGCAATTTGACCCCGTCCGACTGGACGACTTCGCCGTTGAATTGCGCCGCCATCGCCTCGGCGCCGCCGCAGCCGGCGATTCTCTGCGCGGCCTGGGCGAAGCGGGCGACGATCGGCTCCGCCGATTCGCGGGTGGTGCCGGCGGGGAAGCCGACCGAAATCTGCTTGAGGCTGAGCTCGGCGCTGCGCGGGTCGGCGGTCAGCACCTTGCGCTTGTCCTGAACGGCGACGATTGAAATTCCGCCAGGGATGCGGACCGGGGGCGAGACTTGGCCGGGCTGGAGGTTGCGCACAGCCGCCGCGAGCGGCTCGGGCAGCTGCTCGGGCCGGACCCAGCCGAGGTCGCCGCCGACCGCGGCGGTCGACGCTTCGGAAAACTGGCGCGCATAGCCGACGAACGAGGCGCCCTGGCGCAATTGCTCGAGAATTCGGGTGGCGTTGGCCATCACCTGGGCTTCGTTGCCCGGGTTCATCGACAGATAAATTTCGCCGACGCGATATTCCTCGGTGCCCTTCGACGCCTCGAGCCGGGCGATGACCGCCTTGACCTCTTCGTCGCCGACGCTGATGCCGCTCTCGATCTTGGCGCTCTGCAAGCGGCGCCAGCTGATTTCGCCCAAAATCTGGCGGCGGATCGAGCGCATCGACGAGCCGTTGGCCTTGAGATAATCGGCCATCTGCTCGGGCGTCTGCTTGACGTTGGCGGCGACGCGGGCGACCGTCTTGTCGATATCGGCGTCGGTGACCTCGATCTCGGCGGCCTTGGCGGCCTGGATCTGCAGCGTCTCGTCGATCAGGTTGCGAAGCACCTGCTGGCGCAACCGCTCGACCTCGTCTGGCGCGATCTTGCCGCCATTGGCGATCGCCAGCAGCGCCAGCCTTTGGTCGATGTCGGTCTGGGTGATCACCTCGCCGTTGACGATCGCGCTCGCCTTGACGACCGACGGCATCGCGGAGCCGAACACCGTCGGGTTGGCCGGCAGGTTGAGCGCCGAGGCGCTATTGCCCGCCTGGTCGGGGGCGCCGGCCTGGTCCTGGGCGGCGGCGGCGCCGCCAAGCGCCACGAACAGCGCGGCAAGCGCCGTCAACGGCGCCGCCTTGGTCATCGTCTTGGTCACTGCCACCCCTAAAATTCCCTTTGTTGTTCAATCGATTGTCGGAAGGGCCGTTAGGTCCGGCCCGCTGAACCCAGGATTAGCGGCCGATGCCCTTCAGCGCGAATCGAAGGGCGAAGGTGCTGCCCTTCTTGAATTCGCCGAGGCGCTCATAGTCGCGCTTCCAGGACAGGCCAAGCTCCAGGCATTCGTCCTCGTAGGTGATGCCCAGCCGGTGCCGGACCGGCTCATAGCCATCGGCCAGCGACAAGGGATCCTCCTCCTTGCCGGTGAGATCGAGGACGGTCGCCCCGAACACCGACCAGTAACGGGCGAACTTGACCCGGCCGGCGAGCCGCAGCTCCTCCTTGTCGCGCAGATCCTCGATGGCTGCGCTGATGTTCCGGTTGAGCCGCAAATAGCCGATCTGCACATAGGTCTCGTCACCGCCAAGCGTCAGGTCGAACTCGTTGCGGCGCGGCGACAGATTGTCTTTGTCGATCCGGAAGCGGTGGGTGATGTCGACCAGCTGGCCGAACCGCACCCGGGTACGGCCGACGATGTCCGACCAGCGGTCGGTCAGGCCGGTGCCGTCCGGGAAAATGCCCGGGTTGCGGGTGATTCGGTAACTCTGGCCGATGATGGTGCTGATGGCGACATTCGGCCGGTCGAGGTTCCATTCGACGCCGTAGGTGACGCGCGAGCCGTCCTCCCAGCGGTCGTAACCGGGGAAGCGGTTCAGCGCGAACAAGTTGCTATCCTCGAGGTCGACCGAGCGGGCATCCTCGTTGGGGATTTCGAGGTTGGGGGTCGGCGGCGTCAGCACCAGCTGGACGCGAGGCGTCAGCCGCTGGGTGCCGCCGAAGGCCGGGCCGACGAAGGCCCACTTCACGTCCGCGGCGAGGGCGCCGATGCCGCGGAACCGCCAGCCTTCCTCCCCGCGATACAGGGCGATGTCAGCCTCGTCATTCTCGTCGCTGTGATAGGCGTCGCCGCGGGCGAAGGCGGTCACGGTCAGCTCCTGGCCCATGCGAGTCAGGGTGCGCATGTCCCAGCGGGCGCTGGCGAAGGCGCGCTGGGTGTCCTGGCCGTCGATGCGCATGATGGCCAGGCTATTGGCCTGGAGCTCGACCTGGCCGCCGAGCACCCGGTTGTCGAGCAGGAAACGGGCGTCCAGCGCCGGCAAGGCGATCGGGATTTCCCGTTGGCGATCGTCGACCCGCATGCCCTGGAAGGCCCAGCCGCTGATCGAGACATAGCTGTTGGGGGCGATGCGCTCGACCTCGACGAAATTGCGCAGCACGTCATCGCGCGTGATGTCGTACTGGCGGGTGACGGTCTTGTCGGTCGCCGCCCGCAAGGCGCTGGTGACGCTCCAATAGGGGTCGAGCTGGAACTTGCCATTGGCTTCGAAATAGCCGCGGATGCGGTCGTCGTTGGTTGGGACGATGGCGTTCGGGTCGGGGTCGGCCGCCTCGCCATAAGTGAGGAACGCGCCGACCTGAAATGCGCCGAGCTGGCTCAGCGAGCGATAGTGGCCCTCGATCGCCGGCAACGTCTTGGTGTAGAAGTGCGGCGTCAGCGTCAGGTCGCGGTTGGGGCCGATGCGCCAATAATAGGGCGTCGACAGCTCCAGCCCCAGCGAGTTGGAATAAGCGATGTTGGGGATCAGCGCGCCGGTCACCCCGTCGCCGTCCGCGCCTATGCTGAAGATCGGCAGCAACGGCACGGTGATGCCGAACACGCTGAGCCGCCCGCCCTGGAAGCGGATGCGCTTGGTCTCGGGGTCCTGGATGACCCGTGCGGCGACGATCTTCCAGCTCGGGTTCTTGGGACAGCCGCTCGGGGTTAGCACCGGGCAGGGCGAATAGACCGCGCGCTCGAGGATGGTGCGGCCATCGGTCCGGGTCGCGCGTTCGGCGGCGATGCGGCCGCCGCTTTCCAGCACGATCAGCAGATTTTCGACCGTGCCGTCGCGCAGGGAGTCGGACAAAGTCACCCGGTCGCTGACCAGTTTGTCGCCTTCGGGGGTGACGACGACGACATTGCCCTCGGCGTGCACCTGGCCGGTCTTGCGCGACCAGGTGACCTGGTCGGCGGCGAGGTAATTGCCGTCGCGCTGCATGCGCACGCGGCCGCTGGCAGTGACGACGTCGGCTTCGCTGTCATAGGTGACGCCGTCGGCGCTAAACTCGATCGGCGCTTCGTCGGCGGAGGCGGTCACGGCAGGCGCGGCCGGCGCCTCCTGCGCCGCCGCCGCGCCGGGGAAAGCGAGCAGCACGGGCAGCGCGGTCCAGCAGATTCCGATGGCTCGCACGCTTGGAAAACCCCGACTGACACCCTCTCGACCCCTAAGCTATTGCACCTTGGCGGCGACGCGGCAATCCGCCTTTGCGTGGGTGTGCGGCCGAAAGCCTTTGCTTGCGCACCGCCCCGTCCTAAAGGGCCGTCAACTCTTTCCGCCAGCATCGAGGAATCCCCCAGCCCATGAAGATCAGCTTTGCAGCGACGCGCCCGGCCGGCGATTATGCGCTCGTCATCCCCTCGTCCGGCGGCCAGCGCCCGGCGCTCAAGGCGCTCGGGCCGACCAGCGCCGCGGTCGAGGCCGCGATCAAGCGCCACCGCTTCGAGGGCGACGTCAGCTCGGTCGTCGAGCAGTTCCTCGACGGCGACCAGCCGCACCGGCTGCTGGTCATCGGCACCGGCGCCGGTATCGCTCCGGCCGCCGCCGCCGAGAAACTGGGCGGGGCGACGGCCGCGCGGTTGCTGCTGTCGGGTGAGACCCATGCGGTGATCGACCTGACCGGCCTCGACTATGACGCGGATTCGGCGGCGCGAGTGGCGTTGGCGGCGGCGCTGCGGTCGTTCCGCTACAATCGCTACAAGACGCGGCTCAAGGACAAGCAGAAGCCGACTTTGGCCAAGGTGACGGTGGTCGGCGGCGGCGACGGCGCCGCCGCCGCCGAGCGCTGGGAAGGCCGGTATCGGCCGGTGTACGAAGGCGTGCTGCTGACCCGCGAATTGGTCACCGAGCCGGCCAACATCATTTATCCGCAAAGCTTCGTCGAGCGCGTGCTGGCGAGCATCGACGGCTCCGGCCTCGAGGTGCAGGTGCTCGACGGCCCGGCAATGGCCAAGCTCGGCATGGGGGCTTTGCTCGGCGTCAACCAGGGCTCGGTGCGCGAGCCGCGGATGCTGGTGCTGCGCTGGAACGGCGGGACTAAGGGAACGGCGCCGGTCGCCTTCCTCGGCAAGGGCGTCACCTTTGACACCGGCGGCATCTCGATCAAGCCGGCCGCCAACATGGAAGCGATGAAGTGGGACATGGGCGGAGCCGGCGCCGTCGTCGGGGCGATGAAGGCGCTGGCGCTCAGGCAGGCCAAGGCCAACGTCATCGGCGTCTGCGGCCTGGTCGAAAACATGCCCGACGGCAACGCCCAGCGCCCCGGCGACGTCGTCACCACCATGTCCGGCCAGACGGTTGAGGTCATCAACACCGACGCCGAAGGCCGGCTGGTGCTGTGCGACGTCATCGCCTGGACCCAGAAAATCGCCAAGCCCGAGGTGATGATCGACCTCGCCACTTTGACCGGGGCGATGGTCATCAGCCTCGGCCACGAAATGGCCGGCATGTTCGCCAATGACGACGAGCTGGCCGGCAAATTGCTCGCCGCCGGCACCGCGACCAGCGACCATCTGTGGCGCCAGCCGCTCGGCGAGGCCTACGACCGGCTGATCGATTCGCACATCGCCGACATGAAGAACGTCGGCCCGCGCGAAGCCGGCTCGATCACCGCCGCCCAGTTCCTCCAGCGGTTCGTCGACGACGGCGTCAAATGGGCTCATCTCGACATCGCCGGCATGGCCTGGTCGGACAAGCCCAAGCCGACCTACGACAAAGGCGCGACCGGCTTCGGCGTGCGCCTGCTCGATGAATATATCGCCGCGAACCACGAGGGTTGAGGCGAGAAGCCGTGCGGGTGGACTTCTACCAGCTCGGCGCCGCCAGCCCGGACGGCATCATCGCCGCCATCGCCGGCAAATTGCTGGCCGAGGACCAGCGCCTGCTGGTCGTCGCCGGTGACGAGGCGCTGCTGGCGCGGCTCGACCGGCAATTGTGGGACCAGGGCGCCGCCAGCTTCCTCGCCCACGGCATCGCCGGCGGCAGCGACGATTCGCGCCAGCCGGTGCTGCTCTCGGGCACGGTCGACGCCCCCAACCTCGCTCGCAACCTGCTGATCGCCGACGGCGAATGGCGCGACGCGGCGCTGGGCTTCGAGCGGGCATTCTTCCTGTTCGATACGGACACGCTCGACGCCGCGCGGCTGGCCTGGAAGCTGCTGGCCGGCCGCGAGGAAGTCGAGCGCCATTATTGGGCGAACGACGGAGGCAAATGGGTCGAAAAGAGCTAGCCTAGTTGGTCGACAGCCCGGTTGCGACCCGATCATCCGGGTTTCGCTTGTTAGGTTCGCATGCCGATACCGCGATGATCAGCCCCAAGGCCCCGATGGCCACCAGCGTCCTGATCATGGTTGATCCTCCTTCTGTTTGATCCTTCCCAACGCAAACGCGGCCGTCGCTCAGGGCAGAAGGACCTGTTCTGTACCACCGGCCTGCGCCGCCCGATCGTCCGGATTCCGGCATCCCGAAACGGCAATGATCAACCCCAGGGCACCAATAGTCACTAGCTTCTTGATCATGGCTACTCTCCCTTCATTCATGCGAAACCGATCGTTTGTTCGATCTTCGCAAAGCGCGCGTCATCCCGCACCGGGTCGAGCAACGGGTCGTTCCTCAACCGCACCAACCCCGCGTCGCGCAGCGCCAGGGCCTGTTCCAATTCCTTGAGGGCGTCGTCCTTTCGGCCCCACTGCGCCAGTACCTGGGCCTGCTGGTAATGGACCGTATCTCCGCCTTCATTCAGCAGCCCGGCATAAGCGGCCTCAGCCGCTGGGGCATTGCCCAGCTTCATATCGACGATGGCGAGACCCCTGAAGCGCGAGGCTGCATCGCCTTCCTCCGAAAAGTGGGCGCGGGCGGCATTCAAATCGCCTCGGATCACGGCGATGTCGCCTAGGCTGGCGTGGACATTCCTGGCCTTGGGATTGATCGACAAAGCGGTTCGGAACTGGTTCTGGGCGGCGGCGAAATTGCGAGCCGCATATTCGAGGAAGCCGGCATTGCGGAACACGAGCGGGTTTAGCGGATCGAGCTCTTGTGCCCGGGCAATCGCCTCACGGCCGTCATCGAACCGGCCGATGCGTCCCGCGAAATTGGCATAAGCGGAGAGGATCTCGGCATTGCCGTAGCCGAGCTCGTAACTGCGCTGGTAAGGCGCGGCCGCTCCCCGCGCGTCGAGCTGGCCATTGAACAGGACGAACCCCAGCGCCGAATGGCCGGCGGCCATCTGCGGCGCGAGCCGGACGGCGGACCGGGCGGCCGCAATGGCGCGGCGGTAATAGCCAGCTATCTCTGCCTTGCTGGCATAGTTGTTGGCGAAGACGGTGAACGTACGCGAGAGAGCGGCATAAGCCGCGGCATAATTGGGGTCGATGGCGACCGCCCGCTCGAAATTCTTGAGCGCTTCAAGGTCGCTCTCCTTGCCGGACGTCAGGCGGTAAGCCGACACTCCGTGGAGGTAGGCGTCAAAGGCGTCCGCCTTCTTCGTCCCGCCAATGCGTTCCGAGGGCCGCTTGGCCTTGTCGAGGCCGGCAAGCAGGGCGTCCGTGACGAAGGCGGCGATGTCGCTCTGGACCGCAAGGCTGTCGGACGCCTGGCGGTCGAAGGTCTGCGACCATTTGTCGAATCCGGTGCTGCCGTCGACGATGCGGGTCGAGACGCGAACGGCTTCAGGCGAGCGGCGCACGCTGCCTTCGACGAGAAAAGCGACATTCAGCGCCTTGGCCATGGACCTGGCGTTGCCCTTCCGCTCGCGGACCGAATCCGAAGACGCCTGGGCGGCGACCTCGAGCTGTTCCGCCTGGCCCAGCGTAGCCCGCAGTTCTTCGGCCAGGCCGTCCGCAAAATAGTCCTGGCTGGAATCGCCGCTCAGGTTTTGGAACGGGAGAACGGCAATCCTTGTCGCGGTCACGGCGCTCTCGCCCCGGAGCCAGTAGAAACCCGCCGCTCCACCGGCCAGCACCGTCGCCGTCGCTCCGGCGCCGACCAACGCCTGGCGCCGCGACAATCGGGAAGCGGGACGGGCTTCGGCGGCCGCTCCGACAGGGGCGCCGGCGATCGAGCGGATCGACCGGCAAAGCCCCTTGAACTCGCGTGCATCGACGCCGCCGTGCCAGCGGCTGAGGTCGATGCTCTGGAGCTGCTGGAAGCCGAGCGGTGCCTTTGTGCCATCGATCGTGACCGGAACCAGGCGGTTACGGTCCCGCCCGAAGCTGGCCTCGTCGCGGACCCAATGAGACTGCGCGGAACGTTTCGACCACAGGACGACAATTACATCGGATTCGCTCAGAGCTTCCTGGATCCGGTCGGCGTAAGCGTAGCCGCCGCCGATCAGCCCGTCCCACCAGATGCTGAAGCCATCGGATTCAAGGGCGTTGACGAGAGTCTGGGCCTTTTGCTCGTCGTCCCGGTCATAACTGAGGAAAACCGTGAGCGTATCCGAGCGTCTGGGACCAATTTCCTGCTCGAGGCTCATGCGGCACACCCCCCTGCCGCGCTCATAGCGGATTTAGGCGCGAATGCGCAGCCTTCCCATGAATTAGGTCGCATTCCGTCGCCCGGCTGAACCTCGCTTGCATCCGTCCGGCGCTCCACCTAGAGGGCGCGCATTCCCAGATTTCGACTATTCCGATGGAGCTCTCCATGGCGGTCACCCGCACCTTTTCGATCATCAAGCCCGACGCCACCCGCCGCAACCTGACCGGCGCCGTCACCAAAATGCTGGAGGAAGCCGGCCTGCGCGTCGTCGCCTCGAAGCGCATCCGCATGAGCCGCGACCAGGCCGAGGGCTTCTACGGAGTCCACCGCGAGCGGCCGTTCTTCAACGATCTGTGCACCTTCATGACCTCCGGCCCGGTCGTCGTCCAGGTGCTGGAGGGCGAAAATGCCGTCCAGCGCAACCGCGAAATCATGGGCGCCACCAATCCCGCCAACGCCGACGACGGTACGATCCGCAAGGCTTACGCCGAATCGATCGAGGCGAATTCGGTCCACGGCTCCGACAGCGACGAGAACGCGGCGATCGAGATCGCCTTCTTCTTCACCGACGACGAAATCGTCGGCTAGACCATCCGGGGGATGGTCGTAGGCCGGCGATTGTCGGCTAGCCCTTGGCGAAACCCGTGAAGCGCAGCGAGCGGCCGCCGAACAGGCCGCCGCCCTCCCATTTGTAGCTGATCGCATAGGTGCCGGTCTTGGTCTTGTCGGCCCCGGCCTCGACGTAGCGGGTCTCGATGCGAACGCGCAGGCGGTGGGTGCCCTTGCCGTCCTCGATCTTCTTGCCGAGCGCGCCCTCGATCGCCCCGGCGCTCAATTCGCCGTCGCTGCCCAGCTCGATCTTCGCTTCGCCGGCGGCGATGGTCGCCGACTGTAGCGCATGGCCGTCCTCGATCGGCGCGATCTCCAGCTTGCGGCCGTCGTCCGCGACCCGGCCGCGCAGCACCAGCGGGATCGCCGTCGGTGCCTCGACCACCACCTTGGGCGGCTCGTCGCGTTTGTTATATTCGTGCCAGACGCCGAGCCCGGACAGGATCAGAGCGGCGATGGCGATCGCCTCGCCGAGCGTCACCCAGCGCAGGCGGGCGCGGCGCCGCGATTCACTCTCTGGTTTTTCGGTCATCGGCGCACGAACTCGCTCAAGGCTGCGGGGTAGAGCTTATGTTCCGCGTTCAGGACCCGCGCCGCAAGCCTTGCCGGATCGTCGCCCGGCTCGACCGGCACTTCCGCCTGCGCCAGCACCGCGCCGGAATCCAGCTCCTCGCTGACCAGATGGACGGTGCAGCCGGTCACGGTGTCGCCGGCGGCGAGCACCCGCCCGTGCGTGTCGAGCCCCTTGTGTTTGGGTAGCAGGGACGGGTGGATGTTGACGATCCGGCCCCGCCAGCGCGCGATGAAGGCCGGCGACAGGATGCGCATGTAGCCAGCGAGCGCGATGGTGCCGACGTCGTGATCGGTCAGCGATCGCTCGAGCGCCGCCTCAAAGGCGTCGCGCGGCGCCTCGAAGGCGAAGGACGGAACGCCGAGCGAGCGGGCGACGTCGAGGCCGGGGGCGTGAACCTTGTTCGAGGCGACTAGCGCGACTTGATAGCCCTCGGCGCCCTCGATCAACGCGCGCATGTTGCTGCCGCGCCCGGAAATCAGGATCGCGACCCGGCCGGCGTCAGCCATGATTGTGCGTGACGGACCAGGGCTCGCGGGCGCTCCAGCTTTCCGTCGAGCCGCGCAAGGTGCAGCCGCGCAGGCCCGATGCGATCGCGCCGATGCGGTGGACGGTCTCGCCGGCTTCGCGCAGGCCGTCGGCGACCGCGTCGGCCTGGTCCGGCGCGACGATGACGGCCATGCCGATGCCGCAGTTGAAGGTGCGGGCAAGCTCGCCGGGCTCGATGGCGCCGCCGGCCTGGAGGAAGGCGAACAGCCGGGGCAGGGGCCAGGAGTCGGCATCAACGACGGCGTGGCAAGTATCGGGCAGAACCCGCGGGATATTTTCGAGAATCCCGCCGCCGGTGATATGCGCCAACCCCTTGATGCGGCCGGCGCGGACCAGCGGCAGCAGGCTTTTCACATAGATTCGAGTCGGCTCGAGCAGGGCCTGCCCAAGCAGCCGTTCGTGATCGAACAAAGCCGGGCGGTCGAGCTTCCAGTTTTTGTCGGCGATCAGCCGCCGGACCAGGCTGAAGCCGTTGGAATGGACGCCCGAGCTGGCGAGGCCGAGGATGATGTCGCCGGGCCCGATGCCATCGCCGGTCAGCGCCTCGCCGCGCTCGACGGCGCCGACGCAGAAGCCGGCGAGGTCATAGTCGCCGGCCGCGTACATGCCGGGCATTTCCGCCGTCTCGCCGCCGATCAGGGCGCAGCCGGCCTGGCGGCAGCCGTCGGCGATCGAGGCGACGACCCGCTCGGCGACGGCCGAATCCAGTTTGCCGGTGGCGAAATAGTCGAGGAAGAACAACGGCTCGGCGCCTTGGACGATTAGATCGTTGGCGCACATCGCCACCAAATCGACGCCGACGCCGTCATGCTTGCCCAAGTCGATGGCGAGCTTGAGCTTGGTGCCGACGCCGTCATTGGCCGCGACCAGCAACGGATCGCGATAGCCCGCCGCCTTCAGGTCGAAAAAGCCGCCGAAGCCGCCGAGCTCGGCGCCCGCGCCCGGCCGCGCGGTCGCCTTGGCGAGCGGAGCGATGGCTTTGACCAGCGCATTGCCAGCGGCGATGGAAACGCCGGAATCTTCGTAGGTGAGTCCCATTCAAGGTCCGTTCGGCCTGAGCTTGTCGAAGGCCTGTCCTTCGTTTCCACCCCAGGAAATTGCAGCCCTTCGACAAGCTCAGGGCAAGCGGGTTGCTGGCTGGTAGCCAGAACCCGCTTGGATTTCCACGCCGTTGTCGCCAAAAGCCCCTCATGTCCCGACGCCGGCGTTTGCTGACCGCCTCTTCCTGCCTGATCGCCCTTGCCGCCCTCGGCGGGACGGTGCTGGCGCAAATGGAGCCCGGCGAGCGCGGCATCGCCCCGATCGACAGCTCGGGCACGCTGGAGGTCACCGGCATCCATGTCGACGTCGGCGCCAAGGACGCCGCGTCGGCGCGCTTCGCCGGCTGGCGCATCGCCCAGCGCGAAGGCTTCAAGGCCTTGTGGGCCAAGCAGCACAACCGCCCGGCCTCGGAAGCGCCCAAATTGTCCGACTCGACCCTGGACGGGCTGGTCAGCTCGATCATCATCGACCGCGAAAGCATTGGCCCCAACCGCTACATCGCCGACCTCGGCATCCTGTTCGACCGCGCCCGGGCCGGCGAGATGCTCGGCTTCGCCGGCGAAATCCGCCGCTCGGCGCCGATGCTGCTGATTCCAGTCATGATCAGCGGCGGCACCGCGACCAGTGTCGAGACCCGCAATCCCTGGCAGCGGGCCTGGGCGCAGTTCCGCACCTCACAGAGCCCGGTCGATTACGTGCGGATCAGCGGCTCCGGCGTCGATCCGTTGCTGGTCAACGCCGCCCAAACCCGGCGGCCGGGTCGCGGCTGGTGGCGCAACATCATCGATTTGTATGGCGCCGCCGACATCTTGGTCGCCGAGGTCTCGCTGAAACGGCTGTACCCGGGCGGACCAGCCTATGCCCGGTTTGTCGCCCGCCATGGCCCCGACGGCGAAGTCCTCGGCGGCTTCGATTTGAAGGCCAAGGACAGCGCCGACATTGCCCGCATGATGAACGAAGGCGTGCAGCGGATGGACGAATTGTTCGCCCGCGCGCTCGCCGCAGGCGAGCTGACCCGCGACCCCAGCTTGATCATCGTCGAGCCGCCGCCGCCGGTCGAGGATGAGCTGGCGGCCGTCCAGCCGCTGACGACGACAGCGCCGTTGCGGCGCATCCAGCTGCAGATCCTGACCCGCGACGATGCCGGCCTCGCCAATGTCAGCGCCGCCTTGCGCTCGGTCGCCGGGGTCGAGGGCATTGGCTCGCTCGGCGCCCAGTCCGGCTGGTCGCTGCTGATGGTCAATTTCCGCGGCGACAATGGGGCCCTGGCGGCGGCCTTGCGCGCCCGCGGGTGGAGCGTCAGCGACGTCGGCGGCACCTTGCGAGTGGTCCCCGGCTTGCCGGTTCCCGCGCCTGCCCCGGGGCAACCGCCCGCCAACCCATGAAGCCGGGCGCCGACCAGATCGCCTTGCCGCTGGACTGGCCCCAGTCGGCCGACGACCGGCGATTCATCCTGTCCGCCGCCAACCAGGACGCCTTCGACCATTTCCGCCGCTGGAGCATGTGGCCGGTCAAGGCGACGATCCTGTCGGGGCCGCGCCGGTCGGGCCGCTCGCTGCTGGCGCGCGGCTTCGTCGCAAGGGTCGGCGGGCGGCTGTTCGACGATGCCGAGCGGCACGACGAGGAAGCTCTGTTCCACGCTTGGAATCAGGCACAGGAAACCGGCAAGCCATTGGTGATGGTGACCGGCGACGACGCCTGGGAGGTGGCGCTCGCCGACTTGCGCACCCGGCTCGCCGTCACCCCGGTGGCCCGCATCCTCCAGCCCGACGATACCTTGTTTTCGTCGCTCATCGAATTGCAGTTCGCCGATCGCGGGTTGCACATCCCGGGCGATGCCTTGCGGTTCATCGCCGGCCGCGTCCACCGCGACTATCTGACCGCCGAGCAGGTCGTCGAAGCGGTCGACCGCTTCGCCATCGCCGAGCGGGCGCGGCTCAGCCTGCCGACGGTTCGCCGGGCGCTGATCGCGGCGGGATTGATCGACGGCGCCTGAGCTAGCCGCAGACGGCGCGGTCGACGCGGTTGTCGGCGGTCAGCCACACCGTCACCCGCTGGTCGCTATATTCCATCGTCACCACCGAGCCATGCGCGACCCAGCGCAGCATCCGCGCGCCGGAAACGCGAAGGACCTCGGCGCCGAGCTCCGGGCTCGCCGGCTGACCCGCGAACTGACCGAGATTCTCGCCGCGGCAAACGCCGCCGGGCGCCAGCGGCGCAACGGCGGTCGTCGCACAAGCGGCCAGGGTTGCGGCGGCAAATGGCAGCAGCCTACGCATCCACCTTCTCCCGCGCCGCCTTGGTCATCTTCAATTTGCCATCCTCGATGGCAAAGGCCAGCCGGCCCTCGACCAAATCGAGCGCGTCCTGGCCGAATTGCTCGAACCGCCAGCCGCGCAGGATGTTCAGGCCCTCGCGGACCCCGGCGGCGAGCGCCTCCAGTTCGTCGGAACGGGCGATCAGCTTCGGCGCGACGCCGGTATCCTTCGAGCGGATCTTGAGCAGCAGCTTCAACAGGTCGCTGACCAGCGCCGCGTCCTTGTTCAGCCCCGGTCGGCGCGGCTCGCGCTCGGGCATTTCCTCGGGCTCCAGCGGCTGCGCGGCAGCGAGCGCCGCCATCAGCCGCGCGCCGATGTCATTCGAGCGCCAGCCCGCCGATAGTCCGCGCACCCGGCCCAGGTCTTCCTGGGTCTTGGGCGGGTGGCTCGCCAGCTCCTGCAGCGTATCGTCCTTGATAATCCGGCCGCGCGGCAAATTCTTGTTGCGCGCCTCGACCTCGCGCCAGGCGGCCAGCGCCCGCAACCGGCCGAGCAATTGCGGGTTGCGGCCGGGCAGCTTCAGCCGCTTCCACGCATCCTCGGGGGCGAAGGCGAAGCTCGACGGGTCGGCGAGCCGCTCCATCTCCTCGTCGAGCCACTGGCCGCGGCCGTTCTTGCGCAGTTTCTCGACCATGCGCGGGAAGATCGTCGCCAGATGGGTGACGTCGGCGATGGCATAGTCGATCTGGCGCTTGTCGAGCGGCCGGCGGCTCCAGTCGGTAAAGCGGGCGCCCTTGTCGAGCGCATGGCCGAGCATCGATTCGACCAGGTTCGAGTAGCCGACCTGCTCGCCGAAGCCCAAGGCCATCGCCGCGATCTGGGTGTCGAACAGGGCCACCGGCGTCTTGCCGGTCAAATTATAGACGATCTCCAAATCCTGGCCGCCGGCGTGGAACACCTTGAGCACGTCCTGGTTCTCGACCAGCAGGTCGAGCAAGGGCTTCAGGTCGATGCCTTCGGCCATCGGGTCGATGGCGGCGGCTTCTTCGGTGGTGGCGATCTGGATCAGGCACAGCTCAGGCCAGAAGCTGTTCTCGCGCATGAACTCCGTGTCGACGGCGACGAAGGGGGAGGCGGACATGCGCTCGATGAGCGCGGCAAGGCCGGCGCTGTCGCTGATCAACGGGTGAATCTTCATCTGCCATGGCCCATAGCCGGGCGCGCGGGTTGACAAAAGGGGAGGGGACGGGAAAGCGCCGCCGCGCCCCTTAGAGAGTGACCATGCACCCCTACCGCACCCACAATTGCGCCCAGCTGCGCGCCGCCGATGTTGGCGCCACCGTCCGCCTGTCGGGCTGGATCCACCGCAAGCGCGACCATGGCGGGGTGCTGTTCGTCGATCTGCGCGATCATTACGGCCTGACCCAGATCGTCGGCGTCGCCGGCAGCGCGGCGATGCAATTGCTCGACGGCCTCAGGCTCGAGTCGGTGGTGACGGTGACCGGCGAGGTCGTCGCCCGCGGCCCCGACGTGGTCAATCCGAAGCTCGCCACCGGCGCCATCGAGGTCGTCGCCCGCGAGGTCGCGGTCCAGTCGGCCGCCGCCGAGCTGCCGATGCCGGTCGCCACCGAGGCCGACTACCCCGAGGAAATCCGCCTCAAATATCGCTACCTCGACCTCCGCCGCGAACAGCCGCACGCCAACATCATGCTGCGTTCGGCGGTCATTGCCTCCATCCGCCGCCGCATGATCGACCAGGGCTTCACAGAGTTCCAGACGCCGATCCTGACCGCCAGCTCGCCCGAGGGCGCCCGCGACTATCTCGTCCCCAGCCGAGTCCACCCCGGCAAGTTCTACGCGCTCCCGCAGGCGCCGCAGATGTTCAAGCAATTGATCATGGTCGCCGGCTTCGACCGTTACTTCCAGATCGCCCCCTGCTTCCGCGACGAGGACGCCCGCGCCGACCGCAGCCCCGGCGAATTCTACCAGCTCGATTTCGAGATGAGCTATGTCACCCAGGACGACGTCT
>DAIPLM010000129.1:0-5569 GCA_036769205.1 Sphingomicrobium sp. | reverse complement strand
CGAGCGCTTCCGGCCGGTTGGTGGCGGCGATCACCACCAGGTTCAGACGCGGCTCGAGCCCGTCCATCAAGGTCAGCAGCTGGGCGACCAGCCGTTTCTCCGCCTCGCCCGACACCTGGCCGCGCTTGGGCGCGATCGAGTCGACCTCGTCGATGAAAATGATCGACGGCGCCTGTTTGGCGGCGGCCTCGAAAATCTCGCGCAGCTTTTTTTCCGATTCGCCATAGGCCGAGCCCATGATTTCCGGCCCGGCGATGTGGAAGAACTGGGCATCGCTTTCATTGGCGACCGCCCGCGCCAGCCGGGTCTTCCCGGTGCCGGGCGGACCGTGCAGCAGCACGCCCTTGGGCGGATCGACGCCGAGGCGCTGAAACAGTTCGGGGTGGCGCAGCGGTAGCTCGACCATCTCGCGCAGGGCGTCGATGGCGTCGCGCATGCCGCCGAGATCGTCATAAGTGACGTCGGCGCGGCGCTCGCCGGCTTTCTCGGTGAACTCGGCGAGCAATTCGACTTGGGTGTCGGCGTCGATATGGACGATGCCCTTGGGCAGCGCGGTGACGATCGTCATCCGCACTTCCTGCAGCGCGAAGGCCGGGGCGTTGAGCAATTGCCGGATATGATCGGGCATGTCGGCGTTGACCCGCTGGTGGCCGGCGGTGGCGACGGTGTCGCCCTGCGTCAGCGGCCGGCCGAGGAAGCTGCGCTTCAAAGCCTCGCTCGACCCTTGCAGGCGGATATTGTTCTGCGCCGGCGCGAACACCACCCGGCTGGCCGGTTTCGACACCGCTTTCTTGACCTCGACGAAATCGCCCGAGCCGACCCCGGCATTGGCCCGCTGCAGGCCATCGAGGCGGATGATGTCGAGGCCTTCGTCGTCGCCGTAGGGCCGGATGGCGCGCGCCGCCGTCTGCCTTTTGCCGGCGATGGCGATAACGTCGCCCTCGGCCAGCCCCATCTCGGTCATCAGCTTGACCGGCAGCCGGGCAACGCCCCGGCCGGCATCGCCGGGCGCAAGGTTGGCGACTTGCACTCGCCGGGTCACTGCTGGGGCCGCATCCGCCATGAACCTGTCTCTCCTGCCCGCTCGAAGCCCTGCCAACGGGCCGCGTCGCCAACGGTTTCAATGTGGGCGCTGGCCGGGGCGAATAAAGGCCGCGGCGGCGAAGCGCAAAAAAAGGGCCGGGCAATCGAGCCGCCCAGCCCCTTGAGTCAGGAGAGGATGCCAATAAAGGCACGGCACTTATCGCACTGCAACATCAATTGTGCAAGTGCGAAAAACGGCGGCGTTACAGATGATTAGATAATCGCCATCAATGTGGTAGAGCATGAGCCGGCACGGAGGGCTTCCCGCAAGTCATGGAACGGCGACTGTCCGCAATCATGGCCGCCGACGTCGTCGGCTACAGCCGGCTGATGAGCGCCAACGAGGTCGCCACATTGACCGCGCTCAAGGATCATCGGGCCCAATTGATCGACCCGAAAATCGCGCAACATCAAGGCCGTATCGTCAAATTGACCGGTGACGGCATGCTCGTCGAGTTCCCCAGCGTCGTCAACGCCGTCGAATGCGCCTGCACCATCCAGCGCGAAATGCGCGCCCGCAATGCCGACACTCCGTCCGAGCGCCGCATTGAGTTTCGAGTCGGCATCAACCTTGGCGACGTCATCGTCGACGACGACGACATCTTCGGCGACGGCGTCAATGTCGCCTCGCGCATCGAAGGCATCGCCAAGCCGGGCGGGGTAGCGGTGTCGGGGGCGGTCCGCGACAATATCGGCAACAAGCTCGACCTGGTGTTCGAGGACATGGGCGAGCAGGAGCTGAAGAACATCGGCCTGCCGGTCCGGGTCTATGATGTCATCGTCGCCGCCGGTTCGGAAACCGCCGATCAGGCGGACGAATTGAGCGACTCCGAAAAGCCGTCGATCGCCGTGCTGCCGTTCAACAACATGAGCGGCGACGGCGAGCAGGAATATTTCTCCGACGGCATCACCGAGGACATCATCACCGATTTGTCCAAGGTCAGCGGCCTGTTCGTCGTCGGGCGCAACACCAGCTTCACCTACAAGGGCAAGGCCATCCAGCTGCAGCAGGTGGCGGCCGAGCTCGGGGTCAAGTTCCTGTTGGAAGGCAGCGTCCGCAAGGCCGGCCAGCGGGTGCGCGTCACCGGCCAGCTGATCGACGGCGCCAGCGGCGGCCATTTGTGGGCCGACCGCTACGACCGCGACCTCACCGACATTTTCGAGATCCAGGACGAGATCACGACGGCAATCGTCGACCAATTGAAGATTCGCCTGCTGCCCAAGGAGAAGAAGGCGATCGAGCGGGCGCCGACGGTCGATGTCGAGGCCTATAATTATTACCTCAAGGGCCGCCAGCTGTTCCACGCCTTCACCAAGTCGTACCTCATCCTCGCCAAGGAAATGTTCGCCCGCGCGGTTGAGATTGATCCCAATTACGCCCGCGCCTACGCCGGCATGGCGAGCAGCATCTCGCGGCTATGGGGCATGTACAACGTGCCGACCGTCGCCGAGGAATTACTGGCGATCACCGACAAGGCGCTGGCGCTCGACCCCAATTTGTCCGAAGCCCATGCAGCGCGCGGCGAGGCGCTGGCCAACAGCGGCCGCCGGTCGGAGGCGGCGGCGGCGTTCGAGCGGGCGCTCGAGCTCGACCCCAACAGCTTCGACGGCAGCCTGTCCTACGCCCGCTTCTGCGTCACCGAGGGCAAGCCGGAAAAGGCCATCGAGTTGTATTTGCGTGCGCTGGAAATCCAGCCCGATGATTCGCAGGCGCCGATGCTGCTGCAGATCGTCTATCGGGCGATCGGGCGGGTCGAGGAATCGGAGCGCTATGGTCGCCTCGGCCTCAAGCGCGCCGAGGAGCAATTGAAGCTCCATCCCGAGAATTCGCGGCCAGCGCAGCTTGGCGCGGCGACGCTCGCCTCGCTCGGCGAAAAGGAGCAGGCGCTGAAATGGCTGGAGCGGGCCAAGCTGATCGACCCCGACGACAATAACGCCCGCTACAACGCCGCCTGCACTTTCGCCCAGCTCGGCGAGATCGACCAGGCGGTCGACATGCTCGAGGAATGGTCGAAACACTGCGGGGCGGAGCAGGAAATGTGGTTCCTGCACGATTCAGACCTCGATCCGGTGCGCCAGCATCCGCGCTACGCCGCGCTGCTGACCGGCTTCAAGGAACGCGGTTCGGCGGTCGCCATCTGAAATGGAACGTCGACTAAGCGCCATCCTCGCCGCCGACGTCGTCGGCTACAGCCGGCTGATGGGCGCCAATGAGGTCGGCACCCTGCAAAGCCTGCAACGGCACCAGGCCGAGCTGATCGAGCCCGAAGTCAGTGGCCGCCAGGGCCGGATCGTCAAATTGACCGGCGACGGCATATTGGTTGAGTTCCCAAGCGTCGTGAACGCGGTCGAATGCGCCGCCGCCATCCAGCGCGGCATGCCGGGCCGCAACGCCGATGTCCCCGACGACCGCCGCATCGAGTTTCGCGTCGGCATCAACCTTGGCGATGTCATCGTCGAGGGCGACGACATTTTCGGCGACGGCGTCAATGTCGCGGCGCGGCTGGAGGGCGTTGCCCGGCCGGGCGGCATCGCCGTCTCGCAATCGGTGCGCGAGCATATCGCCAACAAGCTCGATCTCGTCTTCGCCGACCGCGGCGAGGAGCAGCTCAAGAACATCGACCGGCCGGTCCGCGTCTATGACGTGATCCTCGAAGCGCCGGCGGCGAAGGCCGGCTCGGCGATCGGCGACCGTCCCGAGGAAAAGCCGTCGATCGCGGTGCTGCCGTTCAACAATTTGAGCGGCGACCCACAGGACGATTATTTCTCCGAAGGCATCACCGAGGACATCATCACCGATTTGTCCAAGGTCTCCGGCCTGTTTGTGGTCGGCCGCCACACCAGCTTCGCCTACAAGGGCAAGTCGGAGAACCTCGAGCGGGTCGCCGCCGATCTTGGCGTCCGCTACCTGCTCGAAGGCAGCGTCCGCAAGGCCGGCAACCGCCTGCGGATCACCGGCCAGTTGATCGACGGCGGCAGCGGCGGCCATGTCTGGGCCGAACGCTATGATCGCGATCTGACCGACATTTTCGCCATCCAGGACGAGATCACCCGGACCATCGTCGAACAATTGAAGGTGCGGCTGGTGCCGGCCGAGATCAACGCCATTGGCCAGGCCCCCACGGCCAGCGTCGAGGCCTATAATTTCTATTTGAAGGGCCGCCAGTTCTTCCACAACGCGACCAAGAACTTCCTGCGCCTCGGCCGCCACATGTTCGTCCGCGCGGCCGACCTCGACCCGCAATTCGCTCGTGCCTTCGCCGGCATCGCCAATTGTGACTCCCGCCTGGTCGGCTGGTATTCGGAGCCCATTCCCGAACAGCAGATTCTCGACGAGGCCGATCAGGCGCTGGCGCTCGATCCCTTGTTGTCGGAAGCGCATGCAGCGCGTGGCGAGGCCTTGTTCCTGCTGGGCCGCAACGACGAGGCGGAAGCCGAGTTCGAGGAAGCCATCCGGCTCGACCCGGCCAGCTTCGAGGCGAACTTCTTTTACGCCCGCTACTGGAAGGTCCGCGGCATCCCGGCGAAGGCTGCGGATTATTATGTCCGCGCGCTGGAAGTGCAGCCCGACGACCCGCAGGCTCCGCTTCTCCTACAGGCCGAATTGCGCACGCTTGGCCGAATGGAGGAGGCCGATAAATATGCCGAGATGGGCGTTCGGCGAGCCGAGGAGTCGGTTCGCCAGCATCCCGAATGGTCGCGGCCGGCGCAATTAGTGGCGGCGGTGCTGGCTTCCATTGGGAGGGGCGAGGAAGCGCGCGAATGGATGGAGCGCGCGCTGGCGATCGACCCCGACGATAATCTTGCTCTCTACAACGCCGCCTGCACCTTCGCGCAGCTTGGCGAAAAGGAACGCGCCATCGAATTGCTCCAGCGCTGGGCGCCCAATGCCGGCCTCGAAAAAAGGCTGTGGCTGCGCAACGACACGGACTTCGAGCCGCTCCGCGATGACCCCAGGTTCAAGCAGATCCTCAAGGACACGGAAGTCTTTACCGGCTGACTGCCAAGCTCAGCGCATCCGCGCCGCCCGTCGCATGACCGTGCGGGGAAGCAGGCGGTGGGCCTGCGCAATCATTTTGTTCGACAGGCCGGGGACGACGACCGCCTGGTTGCGCTCGAGGCCGCGCAGTCCGGCCGCGACCACCGACGCGGCATCGGCGGACAGTTTGGCCAGCCGCCCCTTGGGATCGAAGCCGGACACGGACCGGAACTCGGTCCGGGTCGGACCGGGGCACAAGCAGGAGATCTTGACGCCATGCGGCTCGGCCTCGTCGTGCAGCGCCTCGCTGAACGACAGGACGAAGGCCTTGGTGGCGAAATAGACGGCCATTCCCGGGCCGGGCTGGAAGGCGGCCGTCGAGGCGACATTCAAGATGCCGCCGGCCATGCGCGCGACCATCCCGGGCAGCACCGCATGGGCCAACTCGGCCATCGCCCCGCAATTGAGGTCGATCATCTCCCGCTGCCGGTCGCCGTCGAGCTCGGC
>DAIPLM010000128.1:0-5617 GCA_036769205.1 Sphingomicrobium sp. | reverse complement strand
AGCCGGCGGGGCCGCCGCGGCCGCGGCCTCCTGGCGGACCGATTGGGCCTGCCTGGTCAGCCCCTGGCGGTCGAGCGAGCCGGCGAACATGGCGAGCAGGGCCGGGTCGCGCGGCGCCAAAGCCAGCGCCGTCTCATAATAATGGCGAGACAAATCGAACCGCCCCATCCGGTCGTAGCAGGTGGCGATGCCAGCGAGCGCGTCGACGCTTGCCGGGTCCTCGCGCGCCGCTTTCCTGAAGCCTTCGAGCGCCATCGCGACATTGCCAAGCACCAGCTGGCCGCGCGCCTCGGCGATCCGGTAGGGCACCGGCTCCGAGCCCGCCTTGAGTCCGGTCGCGCTCGCCCGGACCTCGAGCTTGCCCTCGCTGCCGAGGCAAGCGGTGCAGGCGAGCACACCCACGGTGACCAGCAGAATCCCCCCCTTGTGCATCTCAGCCTCCCAGCGCCGGCATGACGGAGCGCATGACTCGAATCGCGGCCGGCAGCATCAACACGCCGATCATCACCGGCAGCATGCAGACGACCAAGGGAATGGACAGCAACACCGGCAGCCGGTGGGCTTTTTCCTCGGCCCGCAAGCGCCGCCGCTCGCGCATTTCCGAAGCATAGACGCGCAACGTCTGCGCTACCGATGAACCGAGCTTGGTCGACTGGATGAGCAGGGTCGCGAAAGCGCGGATCTCGTCGGCGCCGGCGCGGTCGGCGAGCCGCCGCAAGGCATCCTCGCGATTGCGCCCGGCGCGCAGCTCGAGCGTGACCGTGCCGAGCTGCTCGGCGATGCGCGGGTGCGATTCGGTCATTTCCATGCCAACCCTCGCGAATGCCGCCTCGAGGCCAAGCCCAGCCTCGACGCAGACCAACATCAAGTCGAGTGCGTCGGGGAAGCCGTTAATGATTTCCTGCTGCCGCCGATCGGCCTTGGCGCGAACCAGCAACACCGGCAGATAGAGCCCGAGGCCGGCGGCGATGACCACTGAGAAATAGAGCTTGGTCAGCGACGGCGATGCCCCGATCGCCCAATAGTATAGCAGCACCAGCGCCGGCAGCGCGATGACCGCGACCAGGCGGACCAGGGTATAGACGCGCGGCGCGTACGGTGCCGAATAACCGGCCGCGATCAAGGTCCGGCGGACCTTCTCGTCCTTGGTGTCGACCAGCGACAAACCGCTTTTCTCGATTTGGTCGACCAGCTTCATCCAGGCGCTTTCGACCCGGTCGGAGCGCAGCGAGCCGGCGGCCGCCACCGGATCGCTTGCGGTTCCGGCCTCGGCGAGGCGCTCGCGGGCGAGCTGGCGGGCGATGACCGCCGCCGCCGCGAAATAGGCGCCGGCGACGATCACTGCGAACAGCGACACCAGCAGCAGATACTTCAGTGGCGGGTTGTCGGTGAGCAGTTCGATCATCGCATCAAACCTTTAGGTCGACCATGCGGCGGATGGTGATGAAGCCGATAGCGTAAAGCAGCAGCAACGACAGGAAACCAGGGACGAAGGCGGGATCGTCGGCGACGTCGAGGTAAAAGGCGGGATTGACCGTGAACAGGATGGTGAAGGCGAGGATCGGCAGAGCGGTAAGGACGATCGCGGTCATCCGCCCCTCGCTCGACAAGGCACGGACCTTGAGCATCATCGATTGCCGCTCACGGATCACTTTCGACAAATTCTCGAGAATTTCGGCAAGGTTGCCGCCAGTCTCCCGCTGCACCGACAAGGATACGACGAACATCCGCATGTCGGCCAGGTCCCAGCGCTCGGCCATCGAGTGCAAGGCGTCGCGCAGTTCGGCGCCATAGGTGACTTCGTCGACGACGATGCCGAACTGGCTGCCGATCGGGTCGGGCATCTCGACGGTCAGCAGGTCGAGGGCGGCAGCGACCGGGTGGCCGGCGCGAAGGCCGCGGACAAAGACGTCGAGGGCCACCGGGAACTGGTCCTGCATCTTCTTGCGCATGCGGTTGGCGCGGATCTGCAAACCGAGCAGTGGGACGATGCCGCCAAGGACGATAGCGAAGGTGCCGAGCAGGACCACCCGGCCGAAGCCAACCGGCACGTCGGTGGCGACCATGAACAGCAGGAAGGCGAACAGCAAGGCGAACGGCGCCAGCAGCAGGATCAGCATCAGCCGGGGGGTCGGGATGGTGAGTTGCGCCGTCATCAAGGTGCGCTCGAAGCGGCGGGCGGTGCGCAGCAGCGATTCCGGCAGCCATGCCGGCAACTCGCTGTCCGACCGCTTGAGCAGGCGCAGCGCCTCGCTTTGGGTCCGCCCCTGCCTAATCAGCTTCAGTCGAAGGTTGATCGCCCGACCTTCGGAGCGACCGCGCGCCATCGTGCCGATGATCGTGTCGACGGCGAGCAGTACGGCGCCGAAAATGGCAACCAAAATCAGGGCTTTCAGCCAGGTATCGCTCATGATTCGAACTTCATGTCGGGCCGGAACAGTTCGGCGGGCAGGGTGATGCCGTGCTGGTTGACCTGGTCGAGGAAGCGCGGGCGGATACCGGTCGCCTCAAACCGGCCCTGGACATGGCCTTCCGCGCTCATTCCAGTCTGCCGGAAATGGAAGATTTCCTGCATGGTGACGATCTCGCCTTCCATGCCGGTCAGCTCCGACAGGCTGACGATCTTGCGGCGGCCATCAACCAGCCGGGCGACCTGGATGACGACGTGGATGGCCGACGAGATCTGCGCGCGGATCGAGCGCATGGGCATGTCGAGGCCGGCCATGCCAACCATCTGCTCAATGCGCGACAGAGCGTCGCGCGGCGTGTTGGCGTGGACCGTGGTCATCGAACCTTCGTGGCCGGTGTTCATCGCCTGCAGCATGTCGAACGCCTCGCCGCCACGGACCTCGCCGACGATGATCCGGTCGGGGCGCATGCGCAGCGCGTTCTTGACCAGGTCGCGCTGGGCGATTTCGCCCTTGCCCTCGATGTTGGGCGGCCGCGTTTCCAGCCGGACGACATGGTTCTGCTGCAATTGAAGCTCAGCCGAATCCTCGATCGTCACGATCCGCTCACGATTGTCGATATCGGCCGACATGGCGTTGAGCAGGGTCGTCTTACCCGAGCCGGTGCCGCCGGAAATGAGGACGTTGCGGCGCGACGCGACAACCCCGCGCAGCACTTCCGCCATCTGCCGGGGGACGCTGTCGATCTCGACCAGCCGCTCCATGCCGATCGGCACGCGGGAGAATTTGCGGATGGACAAGGTCGAGCCGTCGATGGCGAGTGGCGGCACCACCGCATTGACGCGGCTGCCGTCGGCCAGGCGGGCATCGACCATCGGCGAGGATTCGTCGACCCGCCGGCCGACCGCGGAGACGATCTTCTGGATGATCCGCAGCAAGTGCTTCTCGTCCTTGAACCGGACCGGCGTCGATTCGAGGACGCCGAAGCGCTCGACGAACACCCGGTTGTAGCCATTGACCAAAATGTCGTTGATGGTCGGGTCTTTGAGCAACGGCTCGAGCGGGCCGAGGCCGAGCAATTCGTCGAGCACGTCGGCAACCAGTTGCTTGCGCTCCGCCTGGTTGAGCGCGTGGTTTTGCTTGCCGAGCTCCTCGGCGACGATATCGCCGACCTCGGCCTGGATCTGCTCGCGCGACATCTGGTCGAGCGCCGACAGATTGATGAGGTCGAGCAGCCGCTGGTGAAGCTCGACCTTGAGGTCCGTCTTGGCGTCGCGCTTCTCGAAGGCGCCGGCGTCGCCGGACTGCATCAGCCGCGGATCGTCGGCGATGACCGGCGCCTCCGCCTCCGGAGCACCACGGGTCTTGCGAACGTTCCACATGGCTAGCGTTCCAATCCCAAAGCGGCGGCGATGCCGGCGTCGAGGGTGTCGAGGTCCTTGCCGAGCGGGCTCTTGCGCCGGATTTCGTCGATCGGGACGCCGCGGTCGATGGCGGCGCGCATCGTCGCATGCTCGTTGGCGATGGTGTAGGAGACGTCGAGGCCGAGCCCCTCGCGCACGTCCGACAGCCGGATGGTGCGCATGAACGCCTTTTCCAGCCGGTTGACGACAATCCGGACGTCGAGGTGATTGAGGTCCTGCTCGCGCATCAGCTCGAGCTGGCGGCGGGCGCGGTTGAGGCTGGGGATGGTCATTTGCGTGACCAGCAGGATGAGGTCGGAGCGGGCGAGCAGCGACAGCGACCAGTTGGTCCAGTTGCTCGGCAAGTCGACGAGCACGGTGCCGAACTCGCGCGCCGCCAGCTCGACGATGTCGAGCATCTGCTCGCTGCTCAACGTTTCCAGCGGCATCATCGTTGAAGGCGCCGAGATAACCTTGAGCCCGCTCGAATGCTCGGTGGTCGCCGCTCGCAGCAAATCGCCGTCCAGCCGCGAGCCGGCATCGATCAAATCGGTCAGCGACAGGTTCGGCTGCAGCCCGAGCTGGAAGGCGGCGTCGCCGAACTGGACATCGAGGTCGATGAGGCAGGTTTCGCGACCGAAGCGCGCCTCCTGGCGGGCGAAACGGATGCCAAGCTGCGACAGCAAGGACGTCGCGCCGACCCCGCCAAGGCTCTTGATGACGCTGACC
Source organism: Sphingomicrobium sp. (assembly GCA_036769205.1). Lineage (GTDB taxonomy): Bacteria > Pseudomonadota > Alphaproteobacteria > Sphingomonadales > Sphingomonadaceae > Sphingomicrobium. Next base: position 1,077 of record DAIPLM010000128.1, on the reverse strand, counting down.
ACCTTGGCGTGCCGGGCGACCTCGAGCTGTTCGCGGCGGGCGAAGCTCTCGGCGATCGGCGCCAGCGAGGCTTCCAGGTCGGCCATGTCGAGCGGCAAGGGGACGACGTCGCGGGCGCCGACCCGGACCAGCGAGCGGACGAAGGCCAGCGGCGGGTCATAGGCGGCGGCGATCAACGGCGTCTTGGTCGCCGCCGCCAGCTTCTGGAAGCGCTTGAGCGACGAGGGGTTGTCGCGGTCGACCTGGATGAGCGCGGCCGCCGCCGACGACAGCTCCTCGGGATCGATCCGGTCGCTTTCGCCGACCAGGTTCAAGATCAAGGGGAAACCGGCGACGCGAGTCCCGACCAGCGACGCGGCGTCGCCCGCCGCCCCGCTCAGATAAAGCTGGACCGAGGCCTGCCGGCGATGCGTTCGCCAGCTCTTGCTTGTCTCGTTGGGATTGATCACGCTCACCATTTTAATCCTAGTTCGAGACGCTACCGACGCCGTCTTCGGCGGTCAGCGTGGTTGCAAAGGACGGCATCGTCACCGTTGCCAAAGTCAGGGAGGTGATTGGCCGAAACTGGAGGCCGGTCAGCTCGACGGTGACCAGCGGCGACATCTCCATGCCATTGGGATCGCCCGCGTAACCGAGTCCTGACCCGCGATAGAGGATGCGGACATTCCCCTCGTCGATATCCGGCTTGATCTGCCTCATTCGGTTCACAAGGTTGGTAAAGGCGGTCGCATTCCGGCCGGCGGTGATCCCGCCACAGGCGCCGGTGCAGCTGCAAGTACTGGAATTGCAGGTAATCGTGCCCAATGCATCGACCGGGATTGTATCGCCGCCCACCAGCGTCTTGCCGCCAACGTTCACGCCAACGTACGTATTGTCGCGCAGTCCGGTGGAAACGACGTCGGTAACGACCGCCATTCGGGCGCCAACCTGAGTAGCCTTTTCCGCCCGATTATATTCCCAGGCGAACCGGCCGCCATCGATCAGCCCGAACAGCAGGACCAGTAGCAAGGGTAGCACCAAGGTGAATTCGGCGGCGCCCGCGCCGCGGCAATCGGGCCGCAAATGGGGGAAATACTC
>DAIPLM010000127.1:0-5638 GCA_036769205.1 Sphingomicrobium sp. | reverse complement strand
GACGCAGGACGAGATGAACGACATCGCCGACATGGCGATCCGGGTGAACGACTTCATGTGCGGTCTGTTCGCCGCCATCGGCATCCGCCTGGTCGACTTCAAGCTCGAGTTCGGCCGGGTGTGGGACGGCGATTATGCCCGGGTCATCCTCGCCGATGAGATTTCGCCCGACGGCTGCCGGCTGTGGGACATGAAGACCAACGAGAAACTCGACAAGGACCGTTTTCGGCTCGACCTCGGCGGCGAGGCCGAGGCCTATCAGGAGATCGCCCGTCGGCTCGGCCTGCTGCCCGAGGAGGGCGAGGAAACCGCCGTGCTCGACCTCGACAGCCATCGCAAGAAGCGCGGCAAGTAGGAATCAACCAGGCCGTTCGGGCTGAGCTTGTCGAAGCCCTGTCCTTTCTCCAATTAGCGCGGGTAAAGAAGGACAGTCCTTCGACAAGCTCAGGACGAACGGAATAGTGGTTGTTCCCCGCACCCGTGTCGTCACCTTGAACGCGGCGCTCGGCCCGCTCGATTACCGCGTCCCCGACGGCATGGCGCCAAATGGCGAGCTACCGCCCGGCAGCGTCGTCGTCGCCCCGCTTGGCCCGCGCCAACTCATCGGGGTTGCCTGGGAGCCGGAGCGGCTTGAAACCGAGGAGGTCGGCGACAACCGCTTGCGGCCGCTGGCGGGGCTGGTCGATGTGCCGCCGATCGCGGCGCCGCTGCGCCGGCTCGCCGAATGGGTCGCCGACTATTACCTATCGCCGCTCGCCGCCGTACTGCGCATGGTGCTGCCATCCTCCTCGGCGCTGGCCGGTTCGCGGCAGCTGATCGAGTATCGGCCGACCGGCCGGGTGCCGGAGCGCCTGACGCCGCAGCGATCGAAGGCGCTGGCCGTGCTTGACGGCCGCCAGGGCACCATCCGCGAGCTGGCGGCCGCCGCCGAGGTCAGCGCCGCCGTCCTGCGCGGCCTGGTCAACGCCGGCGCGCTGGAGGCGGTCGTGGTCGACGCCGACATGCCGCTGGCTTGCCCCGACCCCGATTTCGCCCCGCCTGAGCTAACCGCCGATCAGGCCGCGGCGGCGAGCAGCCTGGCGGCGGCGATTGGCCGGGGCTTCGACCCCGTCCTGCTCGACGGCGTCACCGGATCGGGCAAGACCGAAGTCTATTTCGAAGCCATCGCCCAATGCCTCCGCGCCGGCCGGCAGGCGCTGGTCCTGCTCCCCGAGATCGCTTTGACCGAGCCGTTCCTCAAGCGCTTCCAGGCTCGCTTCGGCTGCGCCCCCACGGCCTGGCACAGCGATTTGCGCTCGTCGCAGCGGCGGCGCGCCTGGCGCGGCATCGCCAGCGGCGAGGCGATGGTCACCGTCGGCGCCCGCTCGGCCTTGTTCTTACCCTACCGCAAGCTCGGCCTGATCATCGTCGACGAAGCCCACGAGCCGAGCTTCAAGCAGGAGGACGGGGTGCAGTACCACGCCCGCGACGTGGCGGTGATGCGCGGCAAGTTCGAGGACATTCCCGTCGTCCTGTCGTCGGCGACGCCGCCGATCGAGGCCCGCCAGATGGTCGAGCTCGGCCGCTATCGCGAGCTCAAGCTGCCGGCCCGCTTCGCCGGCGCGACTTTGCCCGAGATCCGCGCGCTCAACCTCGGCCAGGACCCGCCCGAGCGCGGCCGCTGGCTGGCCCCGAGCCTGGTCGCCGAGCTCGAAGCGAACCTAGCCGCCGGCGAGCAGAGTCTGTTGTTCCTCAACCGCCGCGGCTTCGCGCCTTTGACCCTGTGCCGGCACTGCGGCCACCGCTTCCAATGCCCGAACTGCACCGCCTGGATGGTCGAGCACCGGCTGATGCGGCGGCTCGCCTGCCACCATTGCGGCCATGTCATGCCGCCGCCCAAGGCCTGTCCGGAGTGCGGCGAGGAGGACAGCCTGGTCGCCTGCGGCCCCGGCGTCGAACGCATCGCCGACGAGGTCGCCGCACTGTTCCCCGACGCCCGCACCGCCATCGTCACCTCCGACACCATCTGGTCCCCCGCGAAGGCGGCCCAATTCGTCGCGGCGATGGACGCGCGAGAAATCGACATCGTCGTCGGCACCCAATTGGTGACCAAGGGCTATCATTTCCCCAATCTGACCCTGGTCGGCGTCGTCGATGCCGACCTCGGGCTGCAGGGCGGCGACCTGCGCGCCGCCGAGCGCAGCTTCCAGCAAATCCAGCAGGTGGCGGGCCGCGCCGGCCGCGGCGACAAGCCGGGCCGGGTGCTGGTCCAAACCCATGACCCCGAAGCGCCGGTGATCGCCGCTTTGGTCAGCGGCGACATCGCCGGCTTCTACGCCGCCGAGACCGAGGCCCGGCGGCAGGCGGCGATGCCGCCGTTCGGGCGGTTGGCGGCGATCGTCGTCTCGGCCGAGGATGCGAGCGAAGCCGAGGCGGTTGCCCGCCGCATCGGCCAGGCCGCGCCGAGGGTCGACGGCATGGCGGTGTTCGGCCCCGCCCCCGCCCCGCTGGCCATGCTGCGCGGCCGCCACCGCCAGCGGCTGCTGGTCCACGCCGCCCGCGCGCTCGACGTCCAGGACGTCATCCGCGACTGGCTAAGCGCGGTCGAATGGAGCGCCAAGGTCCGCGTCGCGGTCGATGTCGATCCTTACAGCTTCCTTTGAAAATGAATTCTGGCAATAAAGCCTTGCTCGGTATTGCGTATTCGGGAGGTCGCATGATCCGGCGCTTTTCATTCTGCCTGCTAGCCTGTCTGATCTTGCCACCGTCATCGGCCCGCGCCGCATGGCACGAGGCGACGAGCCGGCATTTCATCATCTATTCCGAACAAAATCCCGAGGAACTCAAGCTCTATGCGGAGCGGCTCGAACGATTCGATCAGGCCGTGCGAGTCGCCCGCGGGATCAAGGATCCACCGCTCAATGACGCCGGCAAGCTGACCGTCTTCGTCCTGCGCAACGGCGATGCCGTCGAGGGGCTGATCGGGGCTCGGGGCAGCGGCATTGCCGGTCTCTATGTCGCCAAGGCGGCCGGCCCCGTCGCACTGGTCAATCGGGAGCGCGCGAGCAGCAAGTTCGACCTCGGCTCCGAAGCGGTCTTCTTCCACGAATATCTCCACCACCTCATGCTCCAACAGCTGGACATGGCCTTGCCATCCTGGGTGGTAGAGGGATTCGCCGAGTTTTTCGCGACGGCGCGAGTCGAGGAAAACGGCTCCGTCACATTGGGGTATGTCCCGGAGTACCGCTCGGTCGCGCTGTTCAATCTCAGGGGCCTGACGCTGGAAGAGATGCTCGGCGCGAGTGATCGGCACATCGATTCAGAGGAATGGGAGCTGACCTACGGCAAGGGTTGGCTCCTTGCCCATTACCTGACGTTCGAAAAATCGCGCCGCAACCAGCTCGGGCGCTACATGACGGGCATCCAGAAGGGCGAAGCGCCAATCGACGCGGCCCGCACCGCCTTCGGCGACCTCAAGCAGCTCAACAAGGAGCTGGAAGCCTATCTGCGCGAGAAGCGGCATAGCGGCATCGTCATTCCCGCCGAGAAGCTCGCGCCGGGCGCCATCGCGGTGCGTCCGCTGACGGCCGCCGAGGACGCGATCATGCGGGTCCGGATGAAAAGCTCCCTCGGCTTCGGCAAGCGCTACCTCGGACGCATCGCCACCGAAGCGCGCGACGTCGCCGGCAATTACCCCAATTCCGCCCAGGTCTTGGTGGCGCTGGCGAAAGCCGAGCTCGATGTTGAACATTATGACCAGGCCCTCGGGGCTGCGAATCGCGCGCTTGCCATCGCGCCGGCGCAACGCAAAGGGATGATCTACAAGGGGCAGGCCCTGATGGAGCTTGGCCGGAAGGACCCAGAAAAAGCGAATTGGAAGGACATCCGGTCCTGGTTCACCAAGGCCAACCGGTCGGACCCGGACGACGCCGAGCCGTTGATGCTGTTCTATGAAAGCTTCGTTGCCGAAGGCGTGCCGGCATCGCGCAACTCGGTCGAGGGCCTCGCTTATGCGCATGCGCTCGTTCCGCAGGACAAGGATTTGCGCATGCTGCTGGTGCGCGAGCTGGTCCGCGCCGGAAGCTTTGAAGCGGCGGTTCGCATCTATGGCCCGATCGCCTATGACCCGCATGCCGGCGACGAGCGGGAAAAGCGCATCGAGGTCGTCGCCAAGCTGAAGGCCAAGGACGGCGGCGCCGCCTTGACCCTGCTGGATGGCATCGCCGAGAAGCGCAAAAAGGACGAATAGGAATTGCGCACTGATCGGCAGATTGACCTTTGGTAACAAGGCGTTAGGTTCGCGCGGTCGAATATCCTCGGGGGAGAGTTTCATTGCGTTTTAATCTTTATCTCGGCGCCGCCGCGCTGGCCTTCGCCATGCCCGCCAGCGCCGCCTGGCAGCAGGCATCGTCCAAGCATTTCCTCATCTATGGCGACATGCCCACGGCGGACATGCAGGCCTATGCGGCCAAGCTGGAGAAGTTTGACGCAGCATCGCGGCTGATCCGGTCGATGAAGGACCCGACGGTCGGCGACGGCAACCGCGTGCAGGTATTCGTCGTCTCCAGCATGCTCGACGTCAACCGGCTCTATGGCGACGCCGAGGCAGGCGTTGGCGGTTATTATGTCGGCGACGTTAGCGGCCCTTACATCGTCACGCCGGAGAAGATCCGCCGGTTGAACACCCGGACCGACCGCATCGCGCCGGAGGTCGTCTTTTTCCACGAATATACCCACCATCTGCAGTTGCAGACGACCCAGAAGCCAATGCCAGCCTGGCTGAGCGAGGGTTTCGCCGAATTCATGGGCAATCCCGTGTTCGGCGAAGACGGCTCGGTCGGCATCGGCGCCCCCGCCGCCGACCGCGCCGAGCAATTGATCAAGGGCCGCTGGCCGCCGATGTCCGACCTCATGGAAGGCAATGCCTTCAAGCTGGGCCAGGCCGGCTTCTGGATCCAGAATTACGCCGAAGGCTGGCTGCTCAATCACTATCTGGCGTTCGAGCCATCGCGCAAAGGCCAGATCGAGAAATATGTGAATGGCATCGAGACCGGCGAGAACCCGCTGGTCGCCGCCAAGGCCGCCTTTGGCGACCTCGGCGAGCTGGAGAACCAGCTGCGCGATTATTTGAAGCGCAAGGACCTGCCCTATGTGAAGATCGACCCTTCGAAGCTGACGATCCCCCCGGTGACGGTAACTGCGCTGTCGCCGGGCGCCTCGGAAGTCATGCCGTACCGAATTCAGTCGAAGACCGGCTATCGGTCGGTGTCGGTCGATTATGTCCTCGGCAAGGTCCGCGACGTCGCCAGCCGCTACCCTAATGACTCATTGGTCGAGCGGACTCTGTCCGAAGTCGAGTTCGATGCCAAGAATTACGACCAGGGCATTGCCGCCGCCGAAGCGGCGCTGAAGCTCGAGCCCAAGTCGACCGAAGCCTTGATCTGGAAAGGCCGCAACATTCTCGCCAAGGCGAAGAAAGCCAATGATGCCGCGCAATTCGCCGAGGCGCGCAAGCTATTCCTGGCGGCCAACAAGCTCGATTCCGAAGATCCGGAGCCGCTCTATCTCTATTACCGGACTTATCGCGCGGCCAATGTCCAGGCGCCCAAGCCGGCGGTCGACGCCCTGCGCTATGCGACGGTCCTGGCCCCGCGCGATT
>DAIPLM010000126.1:0-5652 GCA_036769205.1 Sphingomicrobium sp. | reverse complement strand
CCGACCCACATGGCGGTGATCCTCGACGCGTCCGAGCAGACCCACCGCAACACAATGTACGACCAGTACAAGGCCAACCGGCCGCCGCCGCCCGAGGACCTGGTCCCGCAATTCCCGATGATCCGCACCGCGACCCGGGCTTTCTCGATCCCCTGCATCGAGGAGGAGGGGCTGGAGGCCGACGACATCATCGCGTGTTACGTGATGGCGGCGACCAGGGCCGGCTGGAAGGTGACCATCGTCAGCTCCGACAAGGATTTGATGCAGCTCATCGACGAGGCCGCCGGCGTCGACATGCTCGACACCATGAACGACCGCCGCATCGGCGTTGTCCAGGTGATCGAGAAGTTCGGAGTCGGCCCGGACAAGGTCGGCGACGTGCTGGCGCTGATGGGCGACAGCGTCGACAATGTCCCCGGCGTCCCCGGCATCGGCCCGAAGACGGCCAGCCTGCTGATCCAGCAATATGGCGACCTGGAAACGGTGCTGGCGAGCACGGACGAGATCACCAAGCCGAAGCTCAAGCAGAATTTGATCGAGCATGCCGACATGGCAAGGCTGAGCCGTGAGCTGGTGCGGCTGGTGTGCGACGCGCCTTTGCCCGAGCCGCTGGAAGGGCTGGCGCTGAAGGGCATCCCCACAGAGCCGCTGGCGGCCTTCCTCGAGGACCAGGGGTTCAAGACCATGCTGGCCCGCCTGCAGGGCGGCGGTGCCTCGTCGGGCGGGGCGCGGCCGGTTGACGTCATGGCGTCGAAGCCGGCGGCGACGGCGCCCGCCGCAGCCGAGGACATTACGGTCGACCGGTCGAAGTATGAGACGGTGACGACCTTGGACGCGCTCGACCGCTGGGTCGCCGAGGCGACGGCGCTCGGCGTCGTCGCCATCGACACCGAGACCGACTGCATCGACTGCGTCATCGCCCGGCTGGTCGGCATCAGCCTGGCGACGGCGCCGAACCAGGCCTGCTACATCCCCGTCGGCCATGGCGGCGGCGACTTGTATTCCGACGCGCCCAGCCAATTGCCGCTGGCCGAGGTGCTGGCGCGGCTGAAGCCGATGCTCGAGGACCCGGCGGTGCTGAAGATCGCCCATAACCTCAAATACGACTGGGTGATGTTCGCCAAGCACGACATCGAGGTGGCGCCGTATGACGACACATTGGTCATCAGCTTCGACCTCGACGCCGGGCGCAGCGGCCACGGACTCGACGAATTGGCCAAGACCCACTTCAACCACGAGTGCATCCCGTTCAAGCAGCTCTGCGGCACCGGCGCCAAGCAGATCACCTTCGACAAGGTGCCGTTGCCGCAGGCGACCGAATATGCCGCCGAGGACGCCGACATTGCGTTTCGCCTGTGGCAGCGGCTGAAGCCGCGGCTGGCGGCGGAGAATGTCAGCCGCGTCTATGAGATGGTCGACCGGCCTTTGGTCGCCACCGTTGGGCGGATGGAGCGGCGCGGGATCAAGGTCGACCGCGATTATCTGGCCAAATTGTCGGGCGAGTTCTCCAAGGAGATTACGGCGCTCGAAGCCCAGGTCTACGAAGCCGCCGGCGGCCCGTTCACCATCGGCTCGCCGCAGCAATTGGGCGTCGTGCTCTACGAGCGGCTCGGCCTGAAAGGCGGGCGCAAGGGCAAGAGCGGGACCTACTCGACCGACGTCACCGAGCTCGAGCGGCTGGCCGGCGAAGGCGTCGACGCGGCCAGGCTGGTGCTCGACTGGCGGCAATTGAGCAAATTGCGATCGACTTACACCGACGCCTTGCAGGCGCAGATCAACCCGGAGACGGGGCGGGTCCATACCAGCTTCAGCCTGTCGGGCGCGCAGACCGGGCGCCTAAGCTCGACCGAGCCCAATTTGCAGAACATCCCGATCCGCACCGAGATCGGCCGCAAGATCCGCGACGCCTTCGTCGCCGAGCCCGGCTATCAATTGATGAGCGCCGACTATAGCCAGATCGAACTCCGGATCGCCGCCCACATGGCCGATGTGCCGCAATTGAAGGCGGCGTTCGCGGCGCACGAGGACATTCACGCCATGACCGCCGAGGAATTGTTCGGCATCGTCGACCGCGACACGCGCGGCAAGGCGAAGATGGTCAATTTCGCCATCCTCTACGGGGTTTCGGCCTGGGGCCTGGCGTCGCGCATGGGCGTGCCCCGCGAGGAGGGCCAGGCGATCATCGCCCGCTATTTTGAGCGATTCCCCGGCATCCGCGGCTATATCGACGAGACCCTGGCCTTCGCCCGCGCGAACGGCTTCACCCGCACCTTGTTCGGCCGCAAGACCCACTTCCCCAACATCCGCGCCGGCAACCCCAGCTTCCGCGCCGGCGCCGAGCGGGCGGCGGTCAACGCGCCGATCCAGGGCACCAGCGCCGATCTGATCAAGCGGGCGATGAACCGCATGGATGCGGCGCTGGCGGAGGCCGGGCTGGAGGGCGTCCGCATGCTGCTCCAGGTCCACGACGAATTGCTGTTCGAGGTGCCCGACGGCCGCGAGGCTGAGGCCGCCGCCGTCGTCCGCGAGGTGATGGCCAAGGCCGCCGAGCCGGCACTGAAGCTCGACGTCCCCCTGGACGTCGAGGTCGGCTGGGGCGCGCATTGGGGCGCGGCGCATTGACCGACGGGGGGCAAACGGGGGCGGCGACGGCGGACCTGGCGGCGCTGGCGCGTGGCGGGCGGATCAACTTCTTTGGCTTCGTTCTGCGGCTGGCGGCGCGGCTGCCGTTCCTGTTCATCGCCGGCCGCATCTACGGCGCCGCCGCGCTCGGCCGCTTCGCCTATGCGGTGCTGATCGTCGAGTTCGCGGCCCAGCTGGCGACATTGGGCCTCAAGCGCGGGCTGGCCCAGCAACTGGCCCACACCGACAAGCCGCATGCTTGCGTCGTCTGGGACGCCTTGTTGCTGGCCGCGATCGGTTCGGCCTTCGCCATGGCCTTGCTGATGCTGTTCCCGCAGGCGATGTTCCCCAATAGCAAGATCACCGGGCTGGAATGGCTGCTGCCGGTGACGATCATCGCGCTCGCCTGGTCGGACATCATGCTGGCGGCGCTCGCCTACCGCCACGACGTCGGGGCGACGGTCCGCGCCCGGGCGATCGTCGAGCCGTGGACGATCAGCATCGCCGCTTTCGCCTGGTCGTTCATCTCGATCCGTGACGGGCTGATCATCGCTTATGTGCTGTCGATGGCCGGCGCGCTGGCCGCCTCGATCGTGCCGTTCCTCAAGAGCTACGGCGTCCCGCGCGGCTGGAGCCCGGATCCGGCGACCCTATGGCGGATGACCCACCGCAATCTGCCGGTCGCCGCGGCTGATGCGGTGGAATGGGGATCGCGGCGGGTCGATCTCGCCATCCTCGGCCTGTTCGTCTCGCCCGCCGTAGTCGGCATTTATTACGTGGCGCAGAACGTCGCCTCGCTGCCGGCCAAATTAAAGACCAGCTTCGACCCGATCCTGGGGCCGGTGATCGCCCGCAACATTGCCGCCGGCAATTTGGACGCCGTCGCCCGCCAAGTGCGCCAGGTCGGATTCTGGGTGATCGCGGCGCAGAGCGCGGTGGCGCTGGCGCTCGGCATCCCCGGCGAGGCGGTGATGGGCCTGGTCGGCCCCGAGTTCGTCGCCGGCACCGCCGCGCTGGGCTTCCTGCTCGCCGCCGAAGTCGTTGCCGCCACCGCCGCGGTCAGCGAATCGGCGCTCATCTACTGCGCCCGCACCCGCAACATGCTGATCAGCCTGGCGATGATCGGGCTTCAAGCGGTGCTGACGGTGGTGCTGATCATGGCGCTGCAGCGCGAGGGCTTCGCGCCGATGGTACAGGCGACCGGACCGGCGATGGCATTGCTGCTCGGCCTGGCGTTCGCGGCCGTCGTCAAATCGCGGTTGCTGCACCGGCTGCTCGATGCCCGGGTGTCGGGCTGGCGCTGGGCCTTGATCTGGGCGAGCGCCGCCGGGGTCGCGGTCGGCTGGCTGTTCACCTTGCTGCCGCCGAGCCTCGAGTGGCTGGAGCTGGCCGGCGGCATTCCGGCGATCCTGCTGGCGTTCGGCCTGGTCATCTGGACCAGGGGCTTCGGTCCCGCCGACCGCGAATTGTTCCGCATGGGCAAGAATGAGATCGAGGAGTTGAGCCTGCCCGACCCCGGCGTCGGCAGCGACGCGCCGCGCTGACTAGTGCCTAAAGTGCCTCATCCCGGTGAACACCATCGCCAGCCCAGCCTCATCGGCGGCGGCGATCACTTCTTCATCGCGGATCGAGCCGCCAGGCTGGATGACCGCAGTTGCCCCCGCCTCAGCGGCCGCCAACAGCCCGTCGGCGAACGGGAAGAAGGCGTCGGAGGCGACCGCCGAGCCGATTGTGCGCGGCTCGCTCCAGCCGTGGGTCTCGGCCGCCTCGCGCGCCTTGATGGCGGCGATGCGGGCGGAATCGCGGCGATTCATCTGGCCGGCGCCGATGCCGGCGGTGACCCCGTCCTTGGCATAAACGATGGCATTCGACTTGACGTGCTTGGCGACGGTCCAGGCGAACAGGCAGTCGGCCAGCTCTTGGGTTGTCGGCGCGCGCTTGGTAACGACCTTCAAATCGGCCGGGGTGACGTGGCCATTGTCGCCGTCCTGAACCAGCAGCCCGCCGGTGATTACCGCCAGCCGCTGGCTGCCCCGCGCCGGGTCGGGCAATCCGCCGGTCAGCAGCAGCCGCAAGTTCTTCTTTTTGGCGAATATGGCCCTGGCGGCGTCGTCGGCATCGGGGGCGACGACGACTTCGGTGAAGATGTCGGTGATCGCCTCGGCGGTGGCGGCGTCGAGCGGGCGGTTGACGGCGACGATGCCGCCGAATGCCGAGACGCTGTCGCAGGCCAGCGCCGCATGCCACGCTTCGGCCAGGCTGCCGGCGCTGGCGACGCCGCAGGGATTAGCGTGCTTGACGATGACCACGGTCGGCGGGCCGTCGCGGAACTCGGCGGTAAGCTCCAACGCGGCATTGGCGTCGTTCAAATTGTTGAAGCTCAATTCCTTGCCCTGGACTTGTTCGGCCTGGGCGATGCCGGCGGCCTTAGGGCCGACGGGCACATAGAGCGCCGCCTGCTGGTGCGGGTTCTCGCCGTAGCGCAGCGGCATCTTGAGCTTGGCTGCGAACGTCCAGCTCGCCGGCCAGCGCTGGCCCTGGTCGCCGAACGCGAACCATTGCGAGACGATCGCGTCATATTCGGCGGTCAAAGCGAAGGCCTTGGCCGCCAACCGCTTGCGCAAGGCGAGCGTGGTCGCGCCGTCGTTCGCATCGAGCTCGGCGAGCAACTCGGCATAATCGGCGGGATCGGTGACGATCGTTACAAAAGCGTGGTTTTTGGCCGCCGACCGCACCATCGACGGGCCGCCGATGTCGATATTCTCGATGATCTCGTCGCGGCCGGCGCCGCGCATCAAGGTTTCCAGGAACGGGTATAGGTTGACGACCACCAGGTCGATCGCGGCGATGCCGTGCGCGGCCATCGACGCCGCATGGTCGGGATTGCCGCGAACGCCGAGCAGGCCGCCGTGGACCTTGGGGTGCAGGGTCTTGACCCGCCCGTCCATCATTTCGGGGAAGCCGGTCAAGTCGCTAATGTCGCGGACCGCGGCGCCGGTCTCGCGCAGCTTGGCGGCCGTGCCGCCAGTC
>DAIPLM010000125.1:0-5654 GCA_036769205.1 Sphingomicrobium sp. | reverse complement strand
GTCGGGCGCTTCTACCAACGCCGCGGCGATTGGCTGGCGGCGACGATCCGGTTCCGCACCGTCGTCGACAAATACCAGACCACTTCACACACCCCCGAGGCGCTCGAGCGGCTGGTCGAATCCTACCTCGCGCTCGGCATCCCCGACGAGGCGCGCAAGGCCGCGGCCGTGCTCGGCGCCAATTATCCGGGCAGCGAATGGTACCAGCGCAGCTACAAGTTGATCCAGCGGCACGCGCCGGCGCCGTCGCAGAGCTGACCATCGCGAGCGCCTCCGGATGCTGAGGCAGCTCGTCATCCACGATGTGGTGCTGATCGACCGGCTGGCGATCGACTTCGAGCCGGGCCTGGGCGTGCTGACGGGGGAGACGGGGGCCGGCAAGTCGATCCTGCTCGACGCACTCGGCCTGGCAATGGGCAACCGCGCCGACGCCGCGCTGGTCCGTAGCGGCCAGAGCATGGCCAGCGTCAGCGCCGAGATCGAGCTTCCCGACGACCATGCGGCGCTGGCGATGCTCGCCGAGCAGGGCATCGCGCCCGACGTCGGCGAACCGCTGATCCTGCGCCGCTCGCTGAAGGCCGATGGCGGCAGCCGCGCCTTCGCCGGCGCCGCCAGCGTCCCCGCGTCGCTGCTGCGCGACGCCGCCGCGCTCGCCATCGAAGTCCACGGCCAGCATGACGACCGCGGCCTGTTGAACCCGCGCGGCCACCGCGCGCTGCTCGATAATTTTGGGCGGATCGATCTGGCGCCGGTCGCCGCCGCCTGGGCCGAGGTCGAGCGGATCGGCGCCGAGCTGGCCGCGGCCCGCGCCATCGCCGAGACGGCTGAGCGCGACCGCGACTATCTGGCCCATGCCGTCGGCGAGCTGGCGGCCCTCGACCCCCGGCCGGGCGAGGAGACCAGCCTCGCCGAGGAACGGGCGGCGATGCAATCCGGCGCCAAGGCGGCGGAGTCGCTCGACGGCCTCGACGAACTGCTCGGCGGGTCGGAGGGCGCGCTTGCCGCGCTGCGGCTGGCGGCGCGGCGGATCGAGCGCGGCGCCGCCGACCATCCCTTGCTGGCCGAGGCCCTGGCGTCGCTCGACCGGGCGGTGATCGAAGCCAGCGAGGCCGAGGACCGCATCGCCCGCGCCGCGCAAGCCTTGGCCTTCGACCCGGCGCGGCTGGAGTCGGCCGAGGCGCGATTATTCGACATCCGAGCTTTGGCCCGTAAGCACCGGGTCGAGCCCGACGCGTTGGCGGCGTTGGGCGAGGAGATGCGGGCCAGGCTGCAGGCGATCGAAGCCGGCGGCGAGCGCATTGCCGCGCTGGAAGCGGCGCTGGCTGCGGCCCGGAGCGCCTACGACGCGGCCGCCGGTTTGCTGCGGCAGCAACGCCGCCAGGCGGCCGAGCGCCTGGATGCCAAGGTGGCGCGGGAATTGGCGCCGTTGAAGCTCGATTCCGCGCGCTTCCGGACCGCGCTGACCGAGGCCGAATCCGGCCCCAAGGGCGGCGACCGCGTCGAGTTCGAAGTGTCGACCAACCCCGGCGCGCCGTTCGGGCCGCTGATCCGCATCGCCAGCGGCGGCGAATTGTCGCGCTTCATCCTGGCGCTGAAGGTCGCGCTGGCCGAGGCCGGCAATGCCCGGACGATGATCTTCGACGAAGTCGACCGCGGCGTCGGCGGGGCGGTGGCAAGCGCCATCGGCGAGCGGCTGGCGCGGCTGGCGGAGGACGCCCAGGTGCTGGTCGTCACCCACTCCCCCCAAGTGGCGGCGCGGGCCGCGCATCATTACCGGATCGAAAAGAGCCATGGGACCGACGGCACCCGCACCTCGGTCCGCAAGCTGTCGCCCGCCGAGCGTTGCGAGGAAATCGCGCGCATGCTGTCGGGCGCGGCAATCACCGACGAAGCCCGCGCCCAGGCGGCGCGACTGATGGAGGCGGCGTGAGTCATACCCTCTCCCTGAAGGGGAGAGGGAGGGGCCCATCGCGCCAGCGATGGGAGGGTGAGGGGTCTACATGAGGCGGCCAGACAAAGACATGCCTGGAAGCCTTCAACGCGTCCGGACCGCGCGCAAGGAGGCAGCGCCCGCTGAGAATCGGCTTTGGCAGTCTCTGCGCGCGAAGCAGCTCAACGGCTTCAAGTTCCGGCGCCAAGTCTGGATTGGCCCGTTCATCGCCGACTTTTTCTGCGCGACCGCCAAGCTGATCGTCGAGGTCGACGGAGACACGCACGCCAGCCAAGGCGCCTATGATCAGCGTCGAACGGATTGGCTGGCGGGCGAGGGCTTCCGTCTTGTGCGCGTCACGAACGCCGACGTAATGCACAATCTGGACGGAGTGCTGGAGCATCTTGCTTCCATACTCCCCTCACCCTCCCAGCCGGCGGCGCCGGCCGGGCCCCTCCCTCTCCCCTCCAGGGAGAGGGGTTGATGGAGGCGGCATGAAATCGATCGATCAGAATCCTATCCCGCACAGCTTCAATGGCGAAGAACTGGAGAGCGTGCTGGTCACCGACGGCTCGGGCCAGGCGCTGCCGGGGGTGATCCTCATCCCGACGGTGATGGGGGTCAGCGAGCTCGAGATCGGCTTCGCCCGCGACCTTGTCGGCCATGGCTATAATGCCCTGGTCGCCGACATTTTCGGCAAGCAATTCCACGGTGCCGCGCGCGATGTCTGCTTTGGCGAGATGAACCGGTTGGGCGGCGACCGGGCGGCCTTGCGCGAGCGGTTGCTGTCGGTGCTGGAGGTAGCGCGCAGCCAGCAGGAAATCGACTCCGGCCGCATCGTCGTCATCGGCTTTTGCTTCGGCGGCAAATGCGCGCTCGATTTGGCACGCAGCGGGGCGGACATAGCCGGTGTTGCCAGCTTCCACGGTTTGTTCGACCCGCCCGGCCTGCCGCCGCAAAAAATCAAGGCCAAGGTCGTCGCCTACCACGGCTGGGACGACCCGATGGTGCCACCGGACGCGGTCGTCGCGCTGGCCGAGGAGCTGACCGAGGCGCAGTGCGACTGGCAGATCCATGCCTATGGCCACACCGGCCACGGCTTCACCAATCCCAAGGCGGCGGACCTGCAGATCGACGGCGTGTTCTACACCCAGGCGGCGGCGCGGCGCTCGTTCGCGTCGCTCTATCTTTTCCTCGGTGAATTGTTTGGCTGACGGCATCACCGAAGCCGAGGCCGCCAATCGGCTGATGCGGCTGGCGAAGGCGATCGCCCGCCACAACAAGCTCTACCACGACCGCGACGCGCCGGAGATTTCGGACGCCGAGTTCGATGCGCTGGTGCGCGAGAATGCCGAATTGGAGGCGCGGTTTCCGCATTTGGTCCGGGCGGATTCTCCTTCACGAGTGGTCGGCGCCGCGCCGTCGTCGGCCCTGGCGAAAGTGCCGCATGCGCGACCGATGCTGAGCCTGGAGAATGCTTTCTCCGAGAATGAAGTGCGCGAGTTCGTGGGGCGGGTGCGGCGGTTCCTCAACCTGCCCGACAGCGAGCCGGTGGCGATGACCGCCGAGCCGAAGATCGACGGGCTGTCCTGCTCGCTCCGCTACGAGGACGGCGAGCTGGTGCTGGCGGCGACGCGCGGGGACGGCAGCATCGGCGAGGATGTGACGCCCAATGCGCGGACGATTGGCGACATTCCGAAAAGCATCGGCGGCGCGCCGGACGTGCTCGAAGTTCGCGGCGAGGTCTATATGTCGAAGGCCGACTTCGCCGCCTTGAACGCGCGGCAGGAGGCGGCTTCGGCCAAGATTTTCGCTAACCCGCGCAATGCGGCGGCGGGATCGCTGCGGCAGAAGGATCCCTCGGTGACGGCGGCGCGGCCGCTGCGGTTCCTCGCGCATGGCTGGGGCGAATTGTCCGAGCCGCTGGCTGGCACCCAATATGAGGCAATGCAGCGCGTCGCCGGCTTCGGCATCCCGGTCAGCGATTTGCTGGTCCGCTGCGACGACGAAGCGGCGATGCTCGCTCAATACCGCGCCATCGAGCAGGCGCGGGCGGACTTGCCGTTCGACATCGACGGCGTCGTTTACAAGGTCGACCGGCTCGACTGGCAGGAGCGGCTCGGCCAGGTGGCGCGGGCGCCGCGCTGGGGGCTGGCGCACAAATTCCCGGCGGAGAAGGCCGAGACCACGCTCGAGGCGATCGACATCCAGGTCGGGCGGACCGGCAAGCTGACGCCGGTCGGGCGGTTGCGGCCGGTGCTGGTCGGCGGCGTCACGGTGACCAACGTCACGCTGCACAACCGCGACGAGATCGCGCGGCTCGGCCTGCGCGTCGGCGACCGCATCGTGCTGCAGCGCGCCGGCGACGTGATTCCGCAAGTGGTCGAGAACCTGACCCGCGACGAGAAGCGCGCGGCTTACGTCTTTCCCGATCATTGCCCGGAATGCGGCAGCGAGGCGGTGCCGGAGGAGGGCGAGGTCGACGTCCGCTGCACCGGCGGCCTGATCTGCCCGGCACAGCGCATCGAGCGACTGAAGCATTTCGTCAGCCGCGGGGCGATGGACATAGATGGGCTGGGCGAGAAGTCGATCGTCGAGTTCGTCGAGCTGGGGTGGCTCAAGGGGCCGGCCGACATCTTCCGGCTGAAGGATTATCGCCACGAACTGGTCGGCCGCGAGGGCTGGAAGGAAAAATCGGTCGACAATCTCTTCACGGCCATCGAGGCGCGCATCGATTTCGACCCGGCGCGCCTGCTGTTTGGCCTCGGCATTCGCCATGTCGGATCGGTGACCGCGCGCGACCTGATGAAGCGATTTCGCACGCTTCAGGCCCTTCGAGAGGCCGCAGAATTGGCTAATCAGGCAACCGGCGATCCGGAAAAGGATCAAGCGGCATTTGGAGCTGCATTCGAAATTCTTGTCGCGCTTCAAACCATTGAAGGAGTAGGGCCTGTCGTTATCCAATCGCTTGGCGGCTTTTTCCACGAGCCCCATAACGTGGCCGAGTGGGACGATTTGCTGGAGCTGGCCAAGCCTGCCGCCTTTGTCAGCGATGCCCGGGAAACCGAATGGACGGGCAAAACCATCGTCTTCACGGGGGCCCTCGAAACGATGAGCCGCGACGAGGCTAAGGCCCAGGCCGAACGCCTCGGCGCGCGTACCGCTGGGTCCGTTTCCGCCAAAACCGATTTGGTGGTCGCGGGGCCTGGCGCCGGCTCGAAGCTCAAGAAGGCGGAGGATCTGGGAATTCGGGTCGCTACTGAGGAGGATTGGGCAAACATTGTGGCGGGCAGTTAAGCTGCGTCGGGAGGGAGGGCGACCGATGCGATACTTTGTTGTTGCTATGCCAATGTACGGGGCACGGGAAGGTCAGATGAACCGACTGGAATGCCCTTCTTTGGAGGTGCAAAGATTGTCGCGGTAGAAATGGCGAAAAGCGGTCAATTCCTCTTTGTCGAGGTGGAAGACGGTGAAGGCGAAACGTTAGTAGGTGAGCGTGCTGTCAGTGAGATGAGGCGGAAGAGCTAAGCGAATTGCGCAAGACCAGCACCGGCCATTCGCCGGTGCCTCGTTCGACAATCGGGTAGCCCTCGACCTCATAAGCAGCCGCTACCCCATCCGCCTGCGTATCGAGCAATCCGGCGAGGATCATCGTGCCGCCGGGGGCGATGGCTTGGGCGAAGCTCGGCGCCAGCTCGATCAGCGGGCCGGCGAGGATGTTGGC
>DAIPLM010000124.1:0-5726 GCA_036769205.1 Sphingomicrobium sp. | reverse complement strand
AGTTGCCGGATCGATCATGGTCGCCACTGCTCTCGGCAGCGCGTCGATCAGCTGATCAGGACGGGTGACAAAGTCGAAATAGCGCGATACGGGCCGGAAGCAGTCGTTGGCGGAAGCCGTGCCGTCGCCGAAATCCTCAATCTGCTGGAGGACCGGGTCGGGGCGCCGGCTGGCAAAAACGTCGCCGGGCAGGAACAGGACCGGCAGCCGGTTGACGTGCGCCAGCGCCGCCGCCGTCACCATATTGGTCGCGCCGGGACCGATCGAGGTCGTGCACACCATTGCCCGGCGCCGGCGCATTTGCTTGGCATAGGCAATGGCGGCGTGCGCCATCGCCTGCTCGTTATGGGCGCGGTAGGTCGGCAGTTGATCGCGGTGCTGGGCGAGGGCCTCGCCGAGACCGGCGACATTGCCGTGGCCGAAGATCGCCCAGACACCGGCGAAATAAGGTTGCTCGCCGTGGTCGGTCTCAATGAACTGGCTGGCAAGATACCGGACGCACGCCTGGGCCGCCGTCAACCGGATCGTGCTCATGCCGCTTGCCCAACCCGAGCGCGCGCCCGCCGCCATCCCTCGACCAGAGCAGACAGCCGCGTTTCCATGACCTCCGTCGCCTGGGCATCGTTGATTTCGCCCCCCAGCCACGGCCTGGCGACGTCGTGAAAGATGGTCCGGCCGACGGCGAACCCCTTGATCAAGGGGTATGCCGCCGCTGCTTCGAAGGAAGCAATCAAATCGTCGACCGGAGAGGAGAGTCCAAGCATCACGACACCGCGGCAATAAGGGTCGCGCTCTTCTATCACGTCGACGATGTCCTTCCACGTCGCGGGATCGGCATGCGGCTCCAGCTTCCACCAGTCGGGCCGAATGCCGACCTCATATAAGTGTCGCAAGGTCCGCGCCGTCGACTGCTCGTCGGCCGAAAATTCAGGCGGAGCGATGACCTCCATCAGTAGTTCGTGCCCGGTCTTCCGGCAGGCGTCGAACAGGCGCGACAACTGACGCTCCTGGCGCTCGCGGATTTCGGGCGGGTCCGCCGCATCGAAGAAGGCCAGGCATTTGACGGCCTGGTTCAGCGGCCAGCTCGCGAGCTCCAGGCCAACATCGGCATCCCCTTCGAACGCGAGCGGGCGCGACTTGGGGACTTCGATCGGCCGGCCGGTCCAGTACGGCAAGTCGGCGCAAGCCGAAAGCACGTCCGCGCCGAACCTCTGGTCAACGATAATGCCAAATCGGCGATCGCCGCCGGCGACTGTGTGCAGGACGTCGAAGGCCAGCCGCTTGAACCGCGCGACATCCTGCTCGGAACAGGACACTTGCGCCATGATTTCATCGAACTGGCTGCGGTGGTCGATGGCAAGGATGGTGAGTTCGTCATAATTGCCCGAACGTGTCGTCGCCCAGTGCAGGTCGCTGAGCTCGCGATCCTCGCGAAGGCGTAAGGGGAGGTGGTCCCGCCCCAGGAACGCAGCCAGTTCGATCGCGGTCGGCATGGCCGGCGCGCATCCGTGGCGGGAAACGACGATGGCACCGCAGGCATTGCCGAGCCTGCAGCACTGCTCGAGCGGCTTGTCTCGAAGCCAGCCGGAAAGGAACCCGGCCATGAAGGCGTCGCCGGCCCCCAGAACGTTGAAGACCTCGACCGGAAAGCCGCGGACCAGCGTCCCGTCCGTAATGTCGTCGGGAATCTTCCCCGGAAACGCAACGCAGCCCCCGGGCCCAAGCTTGCATACCAGCAGAGCGTCGGTTTTCCGGCGAATGTTTTCCAGCGCGATGATGGTCGCGGTCGACCCGCCGAGGATGTGGATTTCTTCCTCGGTGCCGACAATCAGGTCGCACAGGGGAAGGACCTGTTGCAGGCGATCCGTGACATCGTTCGAGGGCACGAAGCGGTCCTCGCCCTGGCCTTTCCCGGCAAGGCCCCAAAGCACCGGGCGATAGTCGATGTCGAACACGACCCGGCCCCCGCAATCGCGAACCGTCCGTGCGGCGAGTATCGACGCCGTGGACACCGTCGGCGTCGAGAGATGGGTGCCGTTGATCAGCACCGCCGCCGCCGATTCCATCAAATCGCGGTCAATGTCCGCCTCGGTCAAGGCCATGTCGGCGCAATTGTCCCGATAGAAAATCAAGGGGAAGGTCTCGCGATCGCGAATTCCGAGGATGACCAAGGCCGTCAGGCGCTCTGGATCCGTAATAAGCCAACACGTGTCGACACCTTCGCGGTCGAGCTGCTCGCGGATGAAGCTGCCCATATGCTCGGCGCCGACGCGCGACACCAACGCTGACTTGAGGCCCAGCCTGGCGACGCCGACCGCAGTGTTCGTCGGGCTGCCGCCGATATATTTCGCGAAGGAGGCCATGTCCTCCAGCCGGCCACCGATCTGCTGGCCGTAGAGGTCGACGCTCGAACGGCCGATGGCGACAAGGTCAAACGACTTGCTCAAATCCGACCCCGACCCCGACCCCGACCCCGTTTCCGCTCGCCGCAATGACTATTCCATAAGGGGAATTTCTGCAACAAGCATTTCACTTCTTGCGGGGTTGGGCGCCCGTCCGTTCCGCCTCGAAGGCGAAGCCGATCGCGACCGCCTGGGCAAGGCACATGGAGGCGGCCAGCGAGCGGAAGCTGCGGACCTCGGAATCGCGCACCTGAAGCGCGACCGTGGCGGGTTTGGCAATCGGGCTGACCCGGCTGTCGCTGATCGACAGGATTTTGGCTTTCCTGCGGGCGGCGATGTCGACCAGTTCAACGGTTTCGGGCGCGTAGGGCCGGAAGCTGACGGCGATCAGCAGGTCGTCCCGATCCATGGTGTTGGCCTGCGGGCGCGCTAGGCCGCCGACGCCGTCGATGAACTGGATGTGCTTGCCCAATTGCTGGAGCGAATAAGCGAGATAGGCGGAAATCGGGAAAGCGCGGCGGAAGCCGGCGACATGGACGATATTTGCCGTGGCGATCAGTTGAACCGCCGCGTGCATGTCCTGCTCACTGATGGTCTCGCTGAGATTTTTCAGGGCGAGGACATTGCCCTCGACGAATTCGGACAGCAGGCCGTCGCCGGCCGCCGTCTGGCTGACCGATTCGCTGAATTGGCGGACCCGCTCGCCATAGCCGATGGCGGCATTCGCCGACAGCAAGCCGTCGCGGAACAGCCGCTGCATCTGGCTGGCGCCGGAGAAGCCGAATGACTGGGCGAAGCGGACAATCGCCGACGGCTGCACGCCGCACCGGCTGGCGATTACCGCCAGTGTCTCCAACGCCAGCTCGTTCGGCTCGTCGAGGACATAGCGGGCGACCTGCTGAAGCCGCTTGCTCAGCCCGTCGTAGCGCGCGAGCAACCGCGCCCTGAACTCTTCGGCCGTCGCCGGCGCCTTTGCCGTTTTCTGCATCACATCGTTCGCCTTTGCCGGATGGAATATTCATTCTCGCCTTGGAAAGCAAAAGCCATTTACCGCTGTTCCATTTGCGGTATGACGGGGAACATCCATTCCGAGGGCATGTCGGGGGCATTGTTGATCCACAAGCTTGCATTGGTCGGCGCTGGCCGCATGGGCTCGCTGCACGCGCGCAATGCGGCCGCTCATTCCCGCCTCAGCCTTGTCGCCATCGCCGACCATGACCAGGCTTTATCCGCGAAGCTCGCGGCCGAGACCGGAGCCGCGGTCGCGGCTTATGAGGACATTCTGGCCGACCCCAGCATCGCCGGCGTGATCATCGCCAGCTCGACCAGCTCGCACCTCGACAACAGCATCAAAGCGGTGGAGGTCGGCAAGGCGGTGTTTTGCGAGAAGCCGCTTTCGCTGAACGCCGATGCGCTGGCGGCGAAGCTGCCCGACCTCGAGCGGCCGGGGGTGCCAGTGTTCGTGGCGTTCAACCGCCGCTTCGACCCCCACCTCGGCGAGCTGAAGCGCCGCCTTGCCGCGGGCGATGTCGGCCGGGCGGAGACATTGCATATCATCAACCATGACCCGGCTCCGCCCGACCCGGCGTTCATCCCGCGCAGCGGCGGCCTGTTCAAGGACTTCACCATCCATGATTTCGACACCGCCGCCTGGCTGCTCGACGAGCCCTTCACGGAGGTTTTCGCCATGGGCTCCTGCCTGGTCGACCCACGCGTCGGCGCGCTTGGCGATGTCGATACCGCCAAGCTGATCCTGCGCAGCGCGGGCGGCGCCCTGTGCATGATCAGCAACAGCCGGCGCACCGGCTATGGTTACGACCAACGAGTCGAACTGTTCGGATCGAATGGCGCGCTACAGGTCGACAATGTGCCACGCGCCCAGATCCAGCGCCTGGACGCCGCCGGAAGCCACGGCGCGCCGTTCCATTACTCGTTCGTCGAGCGCTACGCGGAGGCATATCGCGCCGAACTCGATCATTTCCTGGCGGTGCTCGACGGGAATTGCGCGCCCTCGACCGGTCCGCGCGACAGCCTTCGGGCGCTGCGGCTAGCCGACGCCGCCGAGGAATCGATGAAGCAGGGCCATCCGGTCGCGCTCGGCGACCAGGAGGTCCTATAGCCATGCATCAACTGGCCGTCATCGGCGCCGGGCGCATCGGCAAGATCCACGCGGCCAACGCTTGGGCGCACCCGGCGCTGGCGGTAAAATATGTCACCGATCCGATCATCGATGCGGCCGAGGAATTGGCGTCCTCGATCGGCGCGCAAGTGGCTGCATTCGAGGATGTCATCGCCGACCCGTCGATCGCCGGAATCGTCGTCGCCAGCTCGACCGATACGCATCTCGACTTCAGCATCCGCACGGTCGAGGCCGGCAAGGCCGTCTTCTGCGAAAAGCCGATCGATCTCGATTTGGCCAAGGCGCGCGCGGCGGCGCCCGTGCTCGGCGCCTCGGGAAGCCCATTCTTCGTCGGCTTCAATCGCCGCTTCGATCCCCATTTCGCCCAGCTGCATGAGCGCCTTTTGGCCGGCGAAATGGGTGCGCTCGAGACCCTTCACATCATCAGTCACGACCCCGTCGCACCGCCCATCGCCTATGTGCGGGTGTCGGGGGGGTTGTTCAGGGACATGGCGATCCACGATTTCGACATGGCCCGCTGGCTGCTGGACGAAGAGCCGACCGAAGTGTTCGCCGCTGGCGCCTGCCTGGTCGACCCGGCGATTGGCGAGGCCGGCGATATCGATACCGCCAAAACCATGCTGCGGACTCAATCGGGCAAGGTCTGCGTCATCAGCAACAGCCGCCGTAGCGGCTATGGCTACGACCAGCGGATCGAGGCGTTTTGCGCAAGGGGACTGCTTCGCGCGGGCAACGTCCGATCGTCAACCGTGGAAAGCTGGGACGAAAGCGGTGCGAACAAAGCGCCGCTGCAAAATTTCTTCCTCGACCGCTATGCCGACGCCTATCGGGCGGAGATGTCCCATTTCGCCGAACTGTTGAGCGGAAGCACGAAGCCGCTCATCGGCTACAGCGACGGCATTTGGGCACTGGCCATCGCCGAGGCCGCGATGGAGAGCCATAAGGCCGGGAGGCCTGTCCGCATTCAATCCTGAAAAGGGCACACTGGCCGACATCGCGGCGGACGCTGCATCAAGCACATCATCGCCAAAGCGGCTTCCGCACCGGGCTTGCAATTCATTGTCTTGCTTATGTGGGCGAAATTCTCATTCCGCATTACAAATGGCCAAATCGTGACGGTCTTCCCGGCTTTTGGTACCGGCATTCGCAGGTTCGAATCCTGCCGCCCCAGCCAGCGCTTCAGC